>NZ_JBEXSH010001048.1:0-2803 GCF_040613555.1 Streptomyces sp. NPDC006265 | reverse complement strand
TCGGCCGAGTTCGACGACTGGGGCCAAGCGCAACGCGCAGAGCCCCGCTCTGTGGCGGGCGCTGACCGAGGCCGGGCGGCAGCTGCCGGGTTCCGTCCGCGTCGTGGTGCTGCGGGCCGAGGGCAAGTCCTTCTCGGCCGGGCTCGACCGGCAGGCGTTCACGCCCGAGGGCTTCGACGGCGAACCGTCGTTCGTCGACCTCGCGCGCGGCGCCGACGCCGAGTTGGACGCGACCATCGCCGAATACCAGGAGGCGTTCACCTGGTGGCGGCGCAGCGACATCGTCTCCGTCGCCGCTGTCCAGGGGCATGCCATCGGGGCGGGCTTCCAGCTCGCCCTCGCCTGCGACCTGCGCGTCGTCGCCGACGACGTGCAGTTCGCCATGCGCGAGACCAGCCTCGGACTCGTGCCCGACCTGACGGGTACGCATCCGCTGGTGGGACTCGTCGGATACGCCCGCGCGCTGGAGATCTGCGTGACCGGGCGCTTCGTCGCGGCCGAGGAGGCGGTGAACACCGGGCTCGCGAACCTCGCCGTACCGGCCGGACAGCTCGACGACGCCGTGCGCGACTTCGCGTCGGCCGTGCTCGCCGCGCCCCGGGACGCGGTCATCGAGACCAAGGCCCTGCTGCGCGGCGCCCAGGACCGCACGTACGAGGAGCAGCGCGCCGCGGAGCGCCAGTCCCAGGCCCGCCGGCTGCGGGATCTCGCGGGCGTCGGGGACTGAGGACCGCGGGGCCGGCCGGGAACGCGGTCAGCCGATCGCGCTCACCACGACCGCCACCGTCGGGTGATCCGGCAGCACCCTCCTGACCGCCGTCCGGACCTCGCGGGCGACGTCCCGGGCCCGCCGGCCGGCGCCCACCGCCAGCTCCAGCCGGACATGGCGGTGCGGCAGCGCGGCATCCTCGCCGGGGAGTTCCCCGATGTGCACGGGGTGGCCCAGCGTGCCGGTCAGACGGAGGACGCCCTGGACCCCCAGCGCGGCGGCGGCCACACGGGCCTCGTCGCCGCCTTCGGCCCGCGCGGCATCCGGGAGTTCGGGAAAGGCTGCGGCGGCCCCGGTGTCCGCGGGCCCCTCGTCGTCCAGCAGGCCCGTCACCTTCAGGTCCACCTCCGTCACCATCAGGCCGAGCCGCTGGGTCGCGGCCGTCACCAGCGTGGCCCGCAGCAGGGACGCCGTCGTCGGCAGGGGCTGGGAGGCCGTCGCGGCGAACTCCGCCGTCACCCGCAACGGGCCGGGCGGCAGAGCACTCGGCGGCGCCGGCACGGCCGGCTCCTCGGTGTCCTCCGTGCCGGCGACCGCGACACGGAGCGCGTCGAGGCGCACGCCCGGCGCGTCCCATGCCGCACCCCGCAGCACCGCCTCGGCTGCCCGCTCCGCGATCCACGCGCCGTCCCGCGCGTCACCCAGCGGCAGCAGCCTGCCGATTCCCAGCTGATGCCTCACTGCCTGCGTCCATCGGTCGGCCGTCATTCCTCCAGCCTGCCGCATCAGAGGCGCGCTTCCGCGTAACCGTGCTTACGGTGGTTCAAGGACGACGACCGAAAAGGACGTACGGCGATGGCTGACATGACCGAGAACCGGGGCGGGGAGTCCGAGACGCCGGCGGCGCGCAGGAGCCCACTGGTCAAGCGCGGGGGAGGAGATCCGGGCTCCCGGGGCCGGACGACCATCGCGGACGGCGTCGTGGAGAAGATCGCCGGGCTCGCCGCACGAGACGTCGACGGCGTGCACGCCATGGGCAGCGGCCTGTCCCGCACCTTCGGCGCCGTGCGTGACCGGGTGCCCGGCGGCACGAAGTCGGTGACGCGCGGGGTGAAGGCCGAGGTCGGTGAGGTGCAGGCCGCCCTCGACCTCGAGATCGTCGTCGAGTACGGCGTGTCGATCGCCGATGTGGCCCGGGACGTACGGGAGAACGTCATCACCGCCGTCGAGCGGATGACCGGTCTCGAGGTCGTCGAGGTCAACATCGCGGTGAGCGACGTGAAGCTGCCGGACGAGGAGGAAGACGAACCGGAGCGCCGGATCCAGTGAGGCACGGGCCAACGGACAACACAGCGGCTGAGGAGCTGAGGAGCGCATGAGCATGGCCGTGGTCGGCATGATCGCCGGCATGGCGCTGGCCTTCGCCGGATATTTCGGCGGATTCGGTGCCTTCGTGCTGGTGGCGGCATTGGGCGCCGTCGGCTTCGTCGTCGGCCGGTTCCTGGACGGGGACATGGACTTCGGCGACTTCTTCCGTGTCCGTGAACGGCGGCGGTGACGCCCGTGAGCACGGGGGCCGGTGAGCTCGACAGACCCCTGGCGGCCGTTCCGCCCGGCGAGCGCGGCGCGACCCGGATCGCCGACCGGGTCGTCACGAAGATCGCCTCGCAGGCGGCCCGCGAGGCCGTCGGCACCCTGCCGCCCGACGCCGACCGGCCGTCCGCGTCCGTCACCGTCCACCACGAGGTGGCCCACGTCCGGGTCCACATCGAACTCGGCTACCCCTGCGACATCGGCGACCGCTGCCGCACGGTGCGCCACCAAGTCGTCGAGCGGGTGGGCGGCCTGGTGGGAATGCAGGTGCCGGAGGTCGTCGTCCACGTGGAGCGGCTGCACCTGGTCGCGGCGCCCGGCGCGACACAGGGGAGGACGCGATGAGCGAACCCCGGGGCACAGCCACCAGAACTCGCGGGGGAGACCGGAGACCGTCCTCCCGGACGGCGCGTCGGGCACGCAGGGCGTACGGCATGGATCCCCCCGGAGGCAACAAGCGTCGGCGGCGCCGACTGAGCGGCACTTGCGGCGCCTGTAAGT
>NZ_JBEXSH010001047.1:0-2805 GCF_040613555.1 Streptomyces sp. NPDC006265 | reverse complement strand
GCCGACCGCGTGGGCTGCGAGCAGGCACTGGCCCGGGCGCAGGCCTTCTTCGAGCGGGGCCCCTCGGACGCCGACCCCGAGTGGATGAGCTTCTACGGGGAGGCCGAACTGGAGGGCCTGGAGGCGCAGTGCTGGTCCACGCTCGGCGACTGGCCCCGGGCGGCACGGCACGCGCGGCGCGCCGCCGAGCTGCAGGATCCGCACTTCACCCGGAACATCGCCCTCTACACGGCGGAGCTGGCGGACGACCTCGCGCGCGGCGGCCGGCCGGACGAGGCGGCGGTGGCGGGGATGCGGGTGCTGGATCTGCTGGAGGAGGTCCAGTCGTCCCGCGTCCAGACCATGCTGGCGGCCACCGCGCGGGTGCTGCTGCCGCACCGCAGGGCCTGCGGGGTCTCGGCGTTCCTGGAGCGGCACGCCTCCTCGCAGCGGATGGCCTGAGGGACTGTCGCGGACGTCACGCCTGCCGCGCGACGTCCGGCACGCCCTGGGCGAGGTGCCCCAGGTCGTTCCAGCTCTCGATCGCCGGCTCCCCGTAGGCCCAGCCCAGTACCGACAGGGACGTCGGGTTCAGCCGGATCCGGGCCGCGAAGTCGATCGGCAGGCCGAGCCACCGCGCACCGATGGAGCGCAGGATGTGCCCGTGGGCGAAGACCAGGACGTCGCGGTCCTCGGAGCGGGCCCAGGAGACCACCTCGTCGGCCCGGGCCGTGACCTCGGCGAGCGACTCCCCGCCCGGGACACCGTCGCGCCAGATCAGCCAGCCGGGCCGAACGGCCTGGATGTCCGCGGGGGTCATGCCCTCGTACGTCCCGTAGTCCCACTCCAGCAACGCGTCCCAGGTACGCGCACGATCGCCGAAGCCGGCCAGTTCGCAGGTCTCACGCGCGCGTGCCAGCGGGCTGGTGCGCACCTCGACGCCGGCCAGGCCCTCGTACGGGTCCCGGTGCAGGCGCTCGCCGAGCAGCTTCGCGCCGCGCCGGCCTTCCTCCAGGAGCGGCACGTCGGTCCTGCCCGTGTGCTTGCCGGACAGGGACCACTCGGTCTGTCCGTGGCGGGCCAGCAGGATGCGCGCAGCCATGGGGCACCTTTCCGGAAGAACAACGCATGGGGAACTCCTCCATCATCGCGCACGCCCGTCATGGGCAACCCGGGGGGCGATCTCTGCGTCTTTGAGGGCCGGAGGCGCCCCCCCGGGGTGGGCGCACACGCCGTAAAGTGGCACGGCCGAACGGGCTACGCGTGACGACGAAGGGGGAGGACGATCGGATGCAGCACACCGAGACACCGGGCACCGAGGCGGCGGCCCCCGCGCCCAGGCTGCGCTGGTGGACCGAGCTGCCGCTGATCCTGCTGGTGTACGCGTGCTACTCGGCCGGCCGGCTCCTCGCCCGCGGCGACGTCTCCGGGGCCGTCGACCACGGTCTGACGATCCTGCGCTTCGAGCAGGGGCTGTACCTCGACTTCGAGCACCCCCTCAACCGTCTTTTCACGCGCGAGGCCTGGATAGGCATACCCGCCGACTTCTGGTACGCGTCGCTGCACTACATGGTCACTCCGGCCGTCCTGGTGTGGCTCTTCCGCTCCCGGGCCGTGCGGTACCGCGCCGCGCGCACCTGGCTGATGACGTCCACCCTGATCGGCCTGATCGGCTTCACCCTGCTGCCGACCTGCCCGCCCCGGCTCCTCGACGCGAGCCACGGCTTCGTGGACACGATGGCGCAGTACAGCTCGTACGGCTGGTGGGGCGGTGCGGCGAGCGCCCCGCGCGGCATGGGGGACATGACCAACCAGTACGCGGCCATGCCGAGTCTGCACGTGGGCTGGGCCCTGTGGTGCGGAGTGATGTTGTGGCGCTTCGGCGGGTCGCGCCTGACGAGGACGGCCGCCGTGGCCTACCCCCTGATCACGACGATCGTGGTCATGGGCACCGCCAACCACTACTTCCTCGACGCGGTCGCGGGCGCGGCCGTCATGGGCGTCGGCCTGCTGCTGGCACCCGTCGTGATGCGCACCGCGGACCGGGTCAAGGCACGGTTCGTGCCGGCGGCCGCACCGGTCGCGGCGGACTCCTCCGCCTCAGGTTCCTCGATTGTCAGTGTCGGATGCCAGACTTCCGCGGGTGAGCGAATTCCACGGCAGCGCGAGTCGCGGTTCGAAGACGGAGCCGAGCCGGGTGCCTCTCCCAAGGACGCGGGGGACGGCGCTCCGGCAGCGGCTCGCTGAGCTGCGCGGCCCCGACGTACCCGCGAAGGCACTGGACGCGCGCGCCCTGGCGGCGCTGGCCGCCAACCCCGGTTGTGCGCGGCGCGCGATCCTCGACGGCGCCGGGGTGAACAAGGCGTTGGTGGCGAGCGCGCTGGGCTCGCCGTCGGCCTTCGGGCAGTCGCAGTTCGCGCTCACCAGAGGCAACGCCTTCGAGGCGAAGGTCAAGGCGGACGGCGGCGCGGAGCTGCTGCGGCTGGTGCACGACAAGCTCGACCGGTCCGCCGAGCCGCCCGCCGGCGCGCGCGTGCCGGACCTGACGGCGGCCGGGCCCCAGGGGCGCACGGCCCGTACGGAGCTGGAGCTGCGGGAGGCCGCCGCGCACCCGGGCACGTGGACGCTGCTCGACCATCCGATGCTCGCGCTGGACGTCGCGGGCTCCCCCGCGTTCCTGGAGCCGGACGCGGTGGTGGTGCACCCGGACGGCAGCTGGACGGTCGTGGAGATCAAGTCCTTCCCCCTGCTGGACGGTTCGGCGGACCCGGTCCATCCACATGCTCACCACGGCCAACAACACGATCACCCGTGTCCCCGTCCGCT
>NZ_JBEXSH010001046.1:0-2813 GCF_040613555.1 Streptomyces sp. NPDC006265 | reverse complement strand
CGGCCCGACGACACCGCGGCCGCCGAACTGATCCGCACCCAGCTGTGGCCCCACCCTTCCTGGGCGAGGCGGACCCGGCGGTGCTTTTCCTGCATACGGCGGGGTACGTGCACTTCCCACGTGTGGTCACGGAGGTGGCGTTTCAGCTCCCCGTCGATGGTGGGAACGGCGTACGACAAGAAGGCGTGACCACGCTCGGGGTCGAAACGGTCGACCGCCTTGACCAGACCGAGACACGCCACCTGGTAGAGGTCTTCGCGACTGTCGAGCGGTGAGCCGTAGCGACGCGCCATCCGCCGGGCCACCGGAAGGAAGGCTCTGATCACGGCCTCTCGCAGTTCCGCCCGCTCCGGACCTGGGGGGCAGTCGGCCATCCGACGCACGAGTTCTTCCTCGGTTGTCATGTGGGTCTGGGTCGTGAGCATGGCATTTCCCACTTCATGCGCGACGGAGGCGATGCCTGCACTTGCGGGCACCGTCGGGCTGTTCGTCTGGCACGACCCGGGTGCCCCGCAATATTTGCCCTATGCAAAATAACGGGGATTCTCCGTGCGTACCGGGTACTCCCTGGTCCCAAGAGCACCAGCCGATGTGAAGGGCGGGACATGGAACATCACGCACAACCGGCGGCCTGGATGGAGGCGCTCGGCTGGCTGAGCCTTGCCGTGGCTTTCGCCAGCGCCCTGTTCATCATCGTCGACATCTTCGGCCGCGGTTACCGCCAAAAGATGTGGATCATGAATGTGGTCTACCCGGTCACCGCGCTGTACTGGGGACCGGTCGCACTGTGGTTCTACGTGGTCCACGGGCGACGGGACTCCCAGCCGGTCCTGGAGAAGCAGGGAGCGCCGGATCCAGAGCGGATGCCCAGGTGGACCGTGCTCTCCAAGGCGATCAGTCACTGCGGTGCGGGCTGCACACTGGGCGACATCGCCGCTGAGTGGCTGGTGTTCGCCACAGGCCTGACGATCGCCGGCAAAGCGCTCTACGCCGACTTCGCGCTCGACTTCGCCTTCGCCTGGGTGCTGGGGGTGATCTTCCAGTACTTCACCATTGTGCCGATGCGGAACATCGGCCGCGCGAGGGGGATCTGGGCCGCGGTCAAGGCGGACACGCTGTCCATCGTTGCCTTCCAGGTCGGCCTGTTCCTGGGGATGTGGATCTACCAGGAACTGCTCTTCGCGCCCGGGCTTCCCAAGACGACGGCGACCTACTGGATGCTGATGCAGGTTTCGATGGTGTTCGGGTTCTTCACGGCCTGGCCGGTCAATGCCTGGCTGGTGCGCAAGGGCTGGAAGGAGAAGATGTAGGCCGGGACGCCCCGGCACCGCGAGCCCGTGCGCGACCAGGAAGCCTCAGGGGAGCGACGCGCCCTGCAGCACGCCGGACCCCCCGGTAGAAGAGTCGACCTGCGCGCAGAATGAGCAGGCCGAGGCGGCACACGTCGGTCGATCAACTCACGAGGAGGTCAGCGACATGCATGTCCGGTACCTGGCGCACGGGATGCGGGCCTCGCTCCGCAACAACGGGCAGGCCTACGGGTTCTCCGTTTCGATCACTGTCGCCCTGGGCCTCCTGAACGTCGAGGCCAAGGTGTCCGGAGTGGCGCATCTTGTCTACTTCGCCTTGGGTGCGGCCGTCGCGTTCAGCGCGCTCGAACTGCTGGCGTCGAGAAGTTTCCGCAGGCCGCTGGAGAAGGAGCCGAGCACCGTCACGGCGCTGGGCGTCTCGCTCAGCCTGGCGTCCGTGGGCGCTTCGGCGGTGCTGGCCTGGGGCATCGCACACTTCGTCCGGGGGCGTGCTCGCCTGGCCGTTGACCGCCTTCGTGGTGTCGGTGGTCTACTGCGCGGTGGCCGGCATGGAACTGGGCCTGGCCCAGCGTGCCATGGAGTCGTCGTCGCACGGCGACGAGACGCAGCGGGAGACCGAGACGGAGGAGCGGGAGAGCCGCGGTGGCCACGAGAAGGAGTAGGAGCTGCGCACACCACCAGGACGACATCCCTCGGCCCGGCGCGCCCGGGGGCGATCGGCTTCTCCTGCTTGGTGAAACGGGTGGCGCCGCCCGTCCGTCGTGAGGCCGCGGAACGGACCGCACGCAGTGCGCCGATCGCTTGGTGGGTGCCTCGGTGACCGTCTGAGCGAAGACGGCTCCGAGATGGGCAGCGGCGTCGCCGACGACCGGTAGCGTGCCGCGGCCCGACCGGCTCAGTCCGTCGGCGGCGTCGTGGTGGAAACGGGCAGAGGCTCCACGGCGGTGCCGACCCGCCGGGTGCCGCGACACGGGCGCCTGCGGCGGGGCCTTCGAGGTCGATGCCGCGGCGGCGCGGCTTGAGCCTGTGGACCTTGTCGTCGGACCGTGCGGGGTGGGGGCGGTGGCCGGCGCGATCGCCGGTATCAGCGGCAGGAGAATCGAACGGCGCTCCGGGGGCGTCCGCCTGGCGTGGTGCACGCGGGTGCTACCAGCCGCGTAGCCGGGGGTGGAGGGCTGAAGCCGTCCGTGGCGCGGAGCGAGGCCGGCGCCTGCCCCGTGTAAAGGGCGTGCTTCCCGGGCGGAACACGGCGCCGAACCCCTGGACCTGCGCGTATGGCCCCGAAAACACCCGAACAGCCCGGCACGAGCCGGTTTATGGGCCGATGGGGGGAGGCACCCAGAGGGTGCACTGTCCGCATGACTCGATCAGGAGACGTCCATGAACCAAGTCGCCGATTACGTGCTGCAGCGCCTGACCGAGTGGGGTGTGCAGCGGGTTTACGGCTATCCGGGTGATGGGATCAACGGTCTGCTGGGTGCCTTCGACCGGGCCGAGGGTGAG
>NZ_JBEXSH010001045.1:0-2815 GCF_040613555.1 Streptomyces sp. NPDC006265 | reverse complement strand
CGGCTGAAGTCGGAGGCGCAGGAGAGCGCCGACCGGATGCGGGCGGAGGCGCAGGCCGCCGCCGAGCGGCTCGGCACGGAGGCCTCGGAGACGCTGGCCGCCGCCCAGGAGGAGGCCAACCGGCGCCGCCGCGAGGCGGAGGAGCTCCTCGGCAGCGCCCGGCAGGAGGCCGACCAGGAGCGCGAGCGGGCCCGCGAGCAGAGCGAGGAGCTGCTGGCCTCGGCGCGCAAACGCGTGGAGGAGGCGCAGACCGAGGCCGTACGGCTGGTCGAGGAGGCCGACCGGCGCGCCACGGAGATGGTGTCGGCGGCCGAGCAGCACGCCCAGCAGGTCCGGGACTCCGTCGCGGGGCTGCACGAGCAGGCCCAGGAGGAGATCACCGGCCTGCGCAGCGCCGCCGAGCACGCGGCGGACCGTACGCGCCGGGAGGCCCAGGAGGAGGCGGACCGGGTCCGCTCCGACGCCTACGCCGAGCGGGAGCGGGCGAGCGAGGACGCGGGCCGGCTGCGGCGCGAGGCGCACGAGGAGTCCGAGGCCGCCAAGGCGCTCGCCGAACGGACGATGTCCGAGGCGATCTCGGAGGCGGAGCGGATCCGCACGGACGTCGCCGAGCACGCCCAGCGGGTGCGCACGGAGGCGTCGGACGCGATCGCCGAGGCGGAGCAGGCCGCCTCGCGCACCCGGGCGGACGCCCGGGAGGACGCCAACCGCATCCGGTCGGACGCGGCGACGCAGGCGGACACCCTCATCACCGAGGCGCGCAACGAGGCGGAGCGGCTCACGACGGAGACGGTCCAGGAGACCGACCGGCTGCGCATGGACACGGTCGCCGAGGCCGAGCGGGTCCGTACGGAGGCGACCTCCGAGGCCGAGCGGGTGCGCTCCGAGGCGGCCACGGAGGCCGAGCGGGTGCGCGCGGAGTCGGTCGCCAAGGCCGAGCAGCTGGTCGGGGACGCCACCGGCGAGGCGGAGCGGCTGCGGGCCGAGGCCGCCGAGACGGTCGGTTCGGCGCAGCAGCACGCGGAGCGGATCCGCGCCGAGGCCGGACGTGTCAAGACCGATGCGGAGGCGGAGGCGGAGCGGCTGGTCAACGCCGCGCGCGAGGAGGCCGACCGCACGCTGGACGAGGCCCGCAAGGACGCCAACAAGCGGCGCTCCGAGGCGGCCGAGCAGGTCGACAAGCTCATCACGGAGACCACGGCCGAGGCGGACAAGCTGCTGACCGAGGCGCAGCAGCAGGCACACAAGACCACCGCGGAGGCCGAGTCGCAGGCCGACACGATGGTCGGCGCGGCCCGCACCGAGGCCGACCGACTGGTGTCCGAGGCGACGGTCGAGGGCAACTCCCAGGTGGAGAAGGCCCGTACGGATGCGGACGAGCTGCTGGTCGGCGCGCGCCGGGACGCCACGCAGATAAGGGAGCGTGCCGAGGAGCTGCGCGACCGCATCACCTCCGAGATCGAGGAGCTGCACGAGCGGGCCCGCCGTGAGTCGGCCGAGACGATGAAGTCCGCGGGCGACCGCTGCGACGCGCTCGTCAAGGCGGCCCAGGAGCAGCTGGCGAAGGCACAGGCGAAGGCCAAGGAGATCGTCTCGGAGGCCAACTCCGAGGCGGGCAAGGTCCGTATCGCCGCCGTGAAGAAGGCGGAGGGGCTGCTCAAGGAGGCCGAGCAGAAGAAGTCCACGCTGGTCCGGGAGGCCGAGGAGCTCAAGGCCGAGGCGATCCGCGAGGCCAAGCGCACGGTCGAGGAGGGCAAGCGCGAGCTGGAGGTCCTGGTCCGCCGCCGCGAGGACATCAACGCCGAGATCTCCCGTGTCCAGGACGTCCTGGAGGCGTTGGAGTCCTTCGAGGCCCCCTCTTCGGGCAAGGACAGCGGAGTCAAGGCCGGTGCGACGGTCGGCGCACCTCGTTCGGGTGGCAAGTCCTCGGATAGCTAGCGAAACGGGGCGAATCCGGTGTGTTCTGGGGCCTTTGGCCAAGTCTTTGGCAAGCGGTCCAGGGGTTAGCCACTCAAAAGGGGTGTCATTTTCCAGATCAAACGCGCATCCGCTCGATGACACACCGTTTCGGCCCCTAGGATTCCACCTATCACCTCACCGGTCTCATTCGACAGGAACCCCATGAGCGACACTTCCCCCTACGGCTTCGAGCTTGTGCGGCGTGGATACGACCGCGCTCAGGTGGACGAACGTATCTCCAAGCTCGTCTCCGACCGTGACAGCGCTCTCGCCCGCATCACCGCTCTGGAAAAGCGCATCGAAGAGCTCCACCTCGAGACGCAGAACGCCCAGGCCCAGATCACCGACGCCGAGCCGTCGTACGCGGGTCTCGGTGCGCGCGTGGAGAAGATCCTCCGCCTCGCCGAGGAGGAGGCGAAGGACCTGCGCGAGGAGGCCCGGCGCGCGGCCGAGCAGCACCGCGAGCTCGCCGAGTCGGCGGCCCAGCAGGTACGCAACGACGCCGAGTCGTACTCGGCGGAGCGCAAGGCGAAGGCCGAGGACGAGGGCCTGCGGATCGTCGAGAAGGCCAAGAGCGACGCCTCCCAGCTGCGCTCCGAGGCGCAGAAGGACGCGCAGTCGAAGCGCGAGGAGGCGGACGCCCTCTTCGAGGAGACCCGCGCGAAGGCCGCGCAGGCCGCCGCCGACTTCGAGACGAACCTCGCCAAGCGCCGCGAGCAGTCCGAGCGCGACCTGGCCTCCCGTCAGGCCAAGGCCGAGAAGCGCCTCGCCGAGATCGAGCACCGCGCCGAGCAGCTGCGCCTGGAGGCCGAGAACCTGCGACCGCCGGACAACCCCTCCCGCGAGATGGTGAACC
>NZ_JBEXSH010001044.1:0-2816 GCF_040613555.1 Streptomyces sp. NPDC006265 | reverse complement strand
AGCACCACGCCCGGAAGCCACACGGCCCGCCCCCGCAGGAACGCCTCGGCGACGGCCGGACTACCGCCTCCCGAGCCGGTCGGGTCCGGAGGTACCGGGGTGGGGGCGCCGTGCGGAGCGGCAGGTGACTCCGGTCCGGGGGAGGGGCTCGGCCCCGTGCCCGGAGGTCCCCCGGAAACCGAGACGGCCACCCGCCCCGGCAGCTGATACCGCTGCCCGGACTCGGCCCCGGCCGACTCCACCAGGCAGAGTTGCGCCCCGTCCTCACTGCGCACGTACACCGCCGCCCACGCCACGCCGGCGAAGGCCAGCAGCCGCGCTCGCGCGGCCGTCTCCGGGGCGGGACGAGGCGGACCGGTGCCCCCGTTCCCCGGCGCCCGAAGACCGGGGGCCGCGGCCCGGGCATCGCCGTGATGGGGCATGTCCGCATCCACCTCCCGTCCGTACCGCAGTCAGCGGCAGGTGGGAGTCCCCGGAACTCAGGCGACGACGACGCGGGCACGGGACCGGCGGCGCGGGGTCGCGCCTCCCATGGCGGATCCACGCCGCTCATGAGCGGCAGGGCACCCACACAACAGAATCGCACACCTGGATAGCAGTGACATATGGGGCGTTCTGGACGGCTCGGTCGACGTCACCGGCGGGTTGCCGATTACGCACCCGGCGAGCCGGGACGCCGCTCCGGTGGCGGCCGGAGAACCTCGCAGCACACCGGCCTGGGCCCGCCGGCCCGGCAGCACCACCCCACGTGCTGCCGGGGCGTTCCATCGGCTCCTCGGGCCGTCACCGCCGGCCGACGAGACCGCGCAGCTCGCCGACCCTCATCAGGCGGCCCAGGGCGAGGTAGGCCACCGCCAGCACGGCCGTTCCCGCGGCAAGACTCACGAACGCCTCGTGGCTGTCCGCGGTGTCGCGCATGTACAGGCCCACGATCTGCGGCGCGGCCCAGAGGGCCAGCGCCGTCCCCGCAGCGAGCACGCACAGCACGAGCGTCACCAGCCGCTGCTCGTAGGCCCGTCCACCGTCGGCCTCGGTGGCCCGTGCCCGGACCAGCTGCGGTACCAGCACGGCGTTGAGCGCGCCGCCGATCACCAAGGTGTACAGACTGGTCGGCACGGTGTTCGCCGTGTTGTACGTGCTCGCCAGCAGCCCCGTGCCCAGTGCCGCCGCCTGAAGCGCCTGCCGGACGAGTCCCGAGGCCCGGGACACCACCGTGCCCAGTGCCATCAGCAGGGACGAACGGAGCGGCCCGTCCTTCTCCGCCGCGCCGCTCCGCGCCGGCCGGCGCCCGCTGGTCCGCTCGCTCGTGGCCGCCGACCCGGCCGCGGCCTTCGCCCCCTCCATCATGGCGGTCAATCTATGCGCTCAAGATCCGGAAGGGGCAAGAGGCCTGCGTTCTTCGGCCGATACGGCCGTACGGCACGACGGGCCCGGTGATCACCGCGTTCGGGTCACCGGGCCCGCCCCGTACGGCGGTTCAGCCCACCCGGCAGGGCGGACTGCTCGTACTGTCACCCCCCGAACCGGAGACGACGTAGCCGAACGTCGTGCTCTTGCCCGGGGCCAGGGAGCCGTTCCAGTCGGCGTTGTGGACCATCACCGCCTGGCCGTTGTAGGTCGCGTTGCCGCTCCACAGGCTCTCGACCTTCTGGCCCGCCGGGAGCGTCCAGTCGACCATCCAGCCGAGCATCGGGACCGTGCCGGTGTTGGTGACGGTCACCTCGGACTGGTAGCCGCCGTTCCAGGTGCCGGTCGTCCTGCGGGTGGCCGTGCAGGTGCCGGGCACCGGCTCGGACGGGTTGCCCGGCTCCTTGATGCCGGTCACCTCGCCGTTGCCGCCGTCGAAGACGACGTCGGAGCAGGAGTAGAAGGTCTCCTGGCTGTCCGAGCGCTGCCAGACCATGTAGATGATGTGGCGGCCCGACTTGGCGGCGGGGAGTTTGCCGGTCCAGGCGTAGTTGGCCTCGACCGTGCCTGGGGAGCCGTTCAGCGGCGGGTGGTCGACCGAGAGGAAGGGCTGGGTCTCCATGTCGTTCCAGGTGAGCGTCTTGGTCGGGTCGAAGCCGTCCTTGGTGATGTAGACGTGGAACCAACCCGGGTGCGCGGCCCAGGCGTTGTACGAGAAGTCGACTGTCGCGCCCGACGTGAGATGGGTCAGCGGCCAGTCCTTGCTGGGCGTGTTGAACCCGGTGAAGTTGGTGTTGCCGCCGCTGCACAGCTCGCCGTCCGGTACGAAGCCCCGGGTGCGGCCGGCGCCGTCCGAGCGGAGCACCGAGAACCAGTTGTAGAACGGCGTGGTGCCGCTGACCTGCTGCGCGCCGCGGCACGCGGGGTTGACCGGCTTGATCTCACCCGTGTCGGTCAGCCCGTCCTGCCAGCACAGGAATGTGCGGCTGCCGGGCTTCATGGGAGTGCCGTGCGCCTGCGCCTCACCACCTGCCGTCATGACCAGGCCGAGGGCCGGGACGGTGACGAGGAGGGAGAGCAGCACGAGGAAGAGGGCTCTGGCCCGGGTGGGGAGCGCTAATCGGGGCATCGTGGATCCTCCCGGCTCTCTTGTCAGGATCATGACAGCATCATCCGTTCGTGGGGGTGTCGGGCCTGCGGATGCGTGTGCCTGGATGCGCGGGATGGGAGCGACTCGAGGGCGGGTTCCGGTCCACCGTGATGGGAGCGCTCCCATCCCGCCTGTTGCGGAAGTTAGCGCCCGGCGGCGCAGATGTAAACGGTTCCGGCGAACGGCTCGGGCGAAAGGGTGGCGACGGCGGCGAGATCGGAAGAGCGTCGGGGAGGGAGAGGGGGAGAGCTGGTGGGTG
>NZ_JBEXSH010001043.1:0-2818 GCF_040613555.1 Streptomyces sp. NPDC006265 | reverse complement strand
GGAACCCCATCCGCTCACCGAGCAGCTCCCGCAGGGCGACCGCCCAGGCCTGCGGCCCGCCGGGCCGGTACGGCAGCAGCCCGGCCAGCCGGTCCAGCTCGACCTGCGCGGCGTCCAGGCCGGCCTCGTCCAGCTCCCCGTCCGCCTCCGCGCCCACCAGCAGGCACAGCGTCGACAGATCGGGCCGCTCGGACCGGGCCTCTTCGGCGAACCGCCGCCGCAGCTCGGCGGAGCGCTCGGGGGACGGGGGAAACGGGGGACGCATGACTGGCTCGTGCCCTCTCACGACGATCGGTTACCGGCCGCTGCGGTGCCGTCCGGCGCCCGGTAGTGGTGGTAGGCGTGGTGCGCCGTGAAGCCCATCCCGGCGTACAGCGACCGTGCTGCCGCGTTCTCGGCCTCGACCTGGAGCCATGCCGCCGACGCGCCCTCGTCGAGCGCCTGACGGGCCAGCGCGGCCATCACAGCCGTGGCAAGACCCCGCCGCCGCAGCGCCGGGTCGACCTCGACGGCGGCGAACCCGGCCCACCGCCCGTCGACGACACACCGCCCGATGGCGGCGGGAGGCGCATCCGCGGTCTCCCCGGGCACGGTCGCGAACCACACGGAGGGCCCGCTCTCCAGAACGCGAAGCGCCACCTCGCTCACGCCCTTGCGCTGATACCGGGCCAGCCACCCCTCGTCGGCCTCCCGGGACAGCACCACCCCCGCCGGATCGCCCCGGTCTGCGATCGACGCCAGCGGCCCGATCCACAGCTCGGCGGTCACCTCCCGCACCCAGCCCCGCCGCTCCAGCTCGGCGCAGAGCAGTTCCTGCGTGCCCTCGGCACCCGTCGCGGTCTGGACGTAGGCGGGCAGTCCACGGTCGCCGTACCACCGCCGCACGGCGTCCAGGGCCTCGTCGAGCGACGTGTCCGGCCCGCCCAGCGGCAGCACCGAATTGGCCCGCCGCGTGAACCCGGACGCGGCCCGCAGCTCCCACGCGCCGAGACGCTCGCTCTCCACGGGCCGCCAGGCCCGCGCGGCGACCCGGGCCAGCTCCTCGTAGGAGGCGGCGGGACCGCGGCGACGCGCCGGTGCGGCGGGCACGGTCTTGCCCGCGACCAGCGCCGATTCCGCGATACGGACGTTCTCGTCACTCTTGCGTGTGATCAGCAGCACACCGTTGTTCCATGATGTGAGAACACCGACCGTGTCGGTGAACTTCTCACCCGGAGCCTCATGCTCGATCAAGCTCCGCACGGAGATGCGTTTGCCCACGTCAGCAGCGGTGATACGGACCTCGAGTCGCCCGGCGGCAGAGATTTCCACAGGTCAGTTCACCCCTCCTGTTCGGATCATGCCCAGGAACGGAGATACTAGGGGCGGGCATCGACGACGCCGCGCTCCCGCGCGCCAGGCGGCGGAGCCTGAAGAGGCCCGCCAGCGCCCTATCGAGGAGGAACGACAGCGTGACCTACGTCATCGCGCAGCCTTGTGTCGACGTCAAGGACAAGGCGTGCATCGAGGAGTGCCCGGTCGACTGCATCTACGAGGGCCAGCGGTCCTTGTACATCCACCCGGACGAATGCGTCGACTGTGGTGCCTGTGAGCCGGTCTGCCCGGTCGAGGCGATCTTCTACGAAGACGACACTCCCGAGGAGTGGAAGGACTACTACAAGGCGAACGTCGAGTTCTTCGACGAGCTCGGTTCGCCCGGCGGAGCCAGCAAGCTGGGGCTGATCGAGCGCGACCACCCCTTCGTCGCCGCGCTGCCGCCGCAGAACCAGTAAGAGCGGCCCGCACTCCGTGCCGCCTCGGTCCCGTACGGCCCGATCAGCCCACTGATCGCCGTACGGGGCCGAGGCGTTTGCCGTGACCGGCTCGTACGTGCCAGAAAGTGAGCCCGAAACCGTGTCCGCAGTCTCCGACCGCCTCCCCGCCTTCCCCTGGGACAAGCTGACCCCGTACAAGGCCACGGCCGCCGCCCACCCGGACGGCATCGTCGACCTGTCCGTCGGCACCCCGGTCGACCCGGTGCCCGAGCTGATCCAGAAAGCGCTGGTGGCAGCGGCCGACTCGCCGGGCTATCCGACCGTCTGGGGCACACCCGAGCTGCGCGACGCGATCACCGGCTGGGTCGAGCGTCGCCTCGGCGCCCGGGAGGTCACACACCGCCACGTACTGCCGATCGTCGGTTCCAAGGAACTCGTCGCCTGGCTCCCCACCCAGCTGGGCCTCGGCCCCGGCGACCGGGTGGCCTACCCTCGCCTGGCCTACCCGACGTACGAGGTCGGCGCCCGCCTGGCACGCGCCGAACACGAGGCCTACGACGACCCGACGGAGCTGGACCCCGAGGGCCTGAAGCTCCTCTGGCTGAACTCCCCGTCGAACCCCACGGGCAAGGTCCTCTCCAAGGAGGAGCTGACCCGGATCGTCGCCTGGGCCCGCTCGCACGGCATCCTGCTCTTCTCCGACGAGTGCTACCTGGAGCTGGGCTGGGAGGCCGACCCGGTCTCGGTGCTGCACCCGGACGTCAACGGCGGTTCGTACGACGGCATCGTCGCCGTCCAGTCCCTCTCCAAGCGCTCGAACCTCGCCGGTTACCGCGCGGCCTTCCTGGCCGGTGACCCGGCGGTCCTCGGCCCGCTCCTGGAGATCCGCAAGCACGGCGGCATGATGACCTCGGCTCCCACACAGGCGGCGGTGATCGCGGCCCTCGGCGACGACGACCACGTGCGCGTCCAGCGCGAGCGCTACGCCTCCCGCCGTGAGCTCCTGCGCGAGGCCCTGGTCACCCACGGCTTCCGCATCGAGCACAGCGAGGCCAGCCTCTACC
>NZ_JBEXSH010001042.1:0-2828 GCF_040613555.1 Streptomyces sp. NPDC006265 | reverse complement strand
ACGGTGGCGATGTAGCGGGGGTTGGCCGCGTCGTCGCCGAGCTTCTTGCGCAGCCAGGAGATGTGCATGTCGAGCCGGCAAGCTCGCCTCGCAGGTCAACGACATGCTCGTGCACGCCCAGACCGGCGCCCGCGTGGTCGGCACCCTCGCCGACGACCCGGCCGGCGCCGACCAGCTGGCCGGCCGCAAGCGAGGCCGCCTCGACAAGTCGCTGCTGATCCGCTCGGCCCGCAAGGTCGCCGCCGACCTCTACCAGCAGTACGGCGCCGCCTGGGCCGCCTCCGCGCAGGCCAACCAGGCACCCCAGGCCCACCACGCCCCGCACGCCCCGGGCCAGATGCAGGGCCACGCGGGGGCCGGCGCATGACCGCTGTCGACCACCAGTTGGTCAAGCGGTTCCGCCAGGACGCCGGCGACCGCATCGCCGAGCAGCGCCGGCAGGACCAGGTCGCGGGCGTCACCCCGATGTCCACCGAGGACGAGCGGCAGTACGCCCGGGCCGTCATAGCCCAGATCCTGGAGGAGCACGCCCGCTCCGAGATCAACGCGGGCCGTACGCCGCTGGACGCCGAGACCGAGGAGCAGTACGCGGCCGCCGTGCACGCCGCGCTGTTCGGCGTCGGCCGGCTCCAGCCGCTGCTGGACAACCCCGAGGTCGAGAACATCGACATCAACGGCTGCGACCAGGTGTTCATCGGGTACGCCGACGGCCGTGAGGCGCAGGGCGACCCCGTCGCCGAGACCGACGAGGAGCTCATCGAGCTCATCCAGGTCCTCGGCGCGTACTCGGGTCTGTCCTCCCGGCCCTTCGACTCGGCCAACCCGCAGCTGGACCTGCGCCTCCCCGACGGTTCGCGTCTGTCGGCCGTCATGGACGTCACCCGGCGCCCCGCCCTGTCCATCCGCCGCGCGCGCATGGGCAAGGTGTTCATCTCCGACCTCGTCGGCAACGGCACCCTGTCGCCCGAGGTCGCCCACTTCATGGCCTGCGCGGTCCGCGCCCGCAAGAACATCATGATCGCCGGCGCCACCAACGCCGGCAAGACCACGCTCCTGCGCGCCCTGGCCAACGAGATCCCGCCGCACGAGCGCCTCATCACCGTGGAACGGGCCCTGGAACTCGGCCTCGACACCTTCCCCGACCTGCACCCCAACGTCGTCGCCTTCGAGGAGCGCCTGCCCAACTCCGAGGGCCAGGGCATCATTTCGATGGCGGAACTGGTGCGACGCTCGCTGCGTATGAACCCCTCCCGCGTCATCGTCGGTGAGGTCCTCGGCGACGAGATCGTCACCATGCTCAACGCCATGTCGCAGGGCAACGACGGCTCCCTGTCCACGATCCACGCCAACAGCTCGCACGAGGTCTTCAACCGTATTTCCACCTACGCGCTGCAGGCCACGGAGCGGCTGCCCATCGAGGCCAGCCAGATGCTGATCGCGGGCGCGGTCAACTTCGTCGTCTTCATCCAGCGGCGCAACAACTACGGCAGCGGCGGCCGCCTCCAGCGCATGGTCACCTCCGTCCGCGAGGTCAACGGCGTCGACGGACGGGTGCTGTCCAGCGAGGTGTTCGCGGAGGCCCCCGACGGCCGGATCGTGCCGCATGCCCCCATAGCCTGCCTGGAGGAACTGATGGCACACGGCTACCGGCCGACCGGGACCTGGGGGTGAGCCGGGGATGACCACGAACCTCGCGGCACTCGGCTCGCTCGGCTCCATGGGCGGCCTGTTCTCCACCACCGTCCTGTACTCGATAGCGTGCGGCGTCGCCGTCGGCGGCGGCCTCGCCCTCCTCCTCATCGCCGTACGCGGACTGCCCGCCAAACCCGACCACGAGAAGCAGAAGGCCGCCGAGCGGGCGAGCGAACTGATCCGCTTCGCCGGCCGGCGCGGCTCGCTCGCCGCCATCGTCGGCCTGGTCGTCCTCGTCCTCACCCGCTGGGCCGTCGCGGGCATCGCGGCCGGTGTCCTCGTCTTCTTCTGGGACCGCCTGTTCGGCGGCGCCGGTGAGGAACGGGCCGCCATGCGCCGCGTGGAGGCCCTGGCCTCCTGGACGGAGTCCCTGCGCGACACCATCGCCGGCGCCGTGGGCCTGGAGCAGGCCATCCCGGCCTCCGCCCGCGCCGCGGCCCCCGTCCTGCGGCCCCACCTCGACGCCCTCGTCGACCGGCTGCGCGCCCGCACCCCGCTGCCCGAGGCGCTCCAGCAGCTCGCCGACGAGATCGACGACGCCTCCGCCGACATCATCGTCGCGGCCCTCATCCTCAACGCCCGCCTGCGCGGTCCGGGTCTGCGCCAAGTCCTCGGCGCCCTGGCCAAGTCGGCCCGCGAGGAGGTCGACATGCGCCAGCGGGTCATGGCCCAGCGCGCGTCGACCCGCAGGTCCGTGCAGATCGTCGTCGCGGTGTCCGTCGCCTTCGTCCTCGGCCTGTCGATCTTCAACCGCGACTTCGTGGAGCCGTACGAAACGGCCGTCGGCCAGCTCGTCCTGGCCTGTGTCTGCGGCCTGTTCGCACTCGGCTTCTGGTGGCTGCGCAAGCTGTCCACCATCGAGACGCCCGAGCGCTTCCTGGTCCGCGACGAGGCCTCCGTCCAGTTCGTCCGTCCCAGGACACCGTCGCACGCGCAGTCCCAGCAGCGGATGCCGCAGGAAGAAGGGGCACGCTGATGGACCTCACGATGCCGCTCGTCGTCGGCGCCGTCATCGGCCTGGGCCTCTACGTCCTCGTCCGCGCCCTCATGCCCAGCAAGCGCAGCGCGATCTCACAGGTCGCGCGGATCGACGCGATGCGGGCCCGCGGCTCGGCCTACGAGACCGCCCGCGCCGA
>NZ_JBEXSH010001041.1:0-2829 GCF_040613555.1 Streptomyces sp. NPDC006265 | reverse complement strand
CCCGGGGGCAGTCGAAGCCCCCGGGGCCGGGTGCAGAGGTTGACTTGAGGGTTCCGTACGGCTGTACGACCGGTGCCGTGGGCGCGCTCACGCGTCGTGATGCTCCGACAGCCCCGGCCAGTCGTCCGGCCCGCCGCCCTGCCACTCCACGAGGTCGCTCTCCGCGACGTCCGTGACGTACAGGTCGGCCAGCCGCAGGATCTCGGCGACGTCATCGGTGTGGGTGGCGACGCCCAGCGGCTCCTCATCCAGGGTGACCCGGCGGGAGCCGTCCAGAGCGGGGGCGTGGACCACGACATGCGGATGCTCGGTGGGAGGTGCCATGCCTTCAGCGTCCTGCGGGAGCGACGGATGCGCATCCCCGGGCGTTGATGCTCCTATCGCTGTCAAGCGGCTTGGAGCCAGTCGCGGTAGGCGTGGGCGAGGTCGTCGTCCCTCAGGAGTTCCTGGCGGAACACCCCGAGGCCGGCATCGAGGACTTCCTGGAACACTTCCGTGCGCAGGGCGAGGACGCGCTGTTCCTCCAGGCCCCGAAGACC
This sequence comes from Streptomyces sp. NPDC006265, assembly GCF_040613555.1. Classification (NCBI taxonomy): domain Bacteria; kingdom Bacillati; phylum Actinomycetota; class Actinomycetes; order Kitasatosporales; family Streptomycetaceae; genus Streptomyces; species Streptomyces sp. NPDC006265. Next base: position 2,290 of record NZ_JBEXSH010001041.1, on the reverse strand, counting down.
GTCCCGGGCGCTATGTGATTCCGCGGGGCCGTGCCGAGATCACCCTGTGGCTGGAGCGGATCATCCGCAGCGGCCGGATCGACGTCATGGACCCGGCCGCTGAAGCCCGGAAGATCGTCGCCTCGCCCGAGGCCCTGGCTCTACTGGCCGCCGACGACCAGGGGCGCATCCTGCTGCAGGCCGCCGAACTGCGGCGGCGAGCCGCCCGGCTCAAGGAGCTGCGGACCGTCGTCGAGGACCGCACGGCATCAGAGGCAGATGTGCAGCGGGCGCTGGACGGACAGCACTGGATCTTCGGCGGACGGTTCGTCGAGGAGGCGGCGCCTCTCGTGCCGGGGGACGAGGTCGACATCCCGCTGATACGGGGTGACGGGGCGCTGCACATCGTCGAGCTCAAGCGATCCATGAGTCTCAAGGGCCCCCTCGTCAAGCGGCATCGCGCCGCGTGGGTACCGGCGGCGCAGGTGCACGAGGCCGTCGGCCAGGCGGTCAACTACCTCACGGGGCTGGACGAGAACCGCGAGCGGATCCGTGCCGACTTCGGTATCGAGCCCCGGCGGGCAAGCGCCCTTGTCCTGGTCGGGCACCCCGCGCTGCATCCCGAGGTGGCGGAGGAAGAGGTCAACGAGGCTTTGCGGACGTTCAACGCGCACCTCACCCGGGTGGAGGTGCTGACGTACAAAGAGCTCGTGGACAACGCCGAACGCTCCCTCGCCGGAGACGGCCCGGTGTAGGGAGCGGGTGGCTGGCCGTCCGGCGGAGCGAGGCTGGGCGCGACAGGACGTTCGCGCCGCCGGACGGGGTCTGGGGAGTGGGGGGTGCTGGGACCGCGGCGGGTGCGACGGGCTCCGGGCGGGCTTCCCTCAGGTCGAGAAGCCGGGCCGGGTCCTTCACCACCGCACTGGCTCGCAGCCGCCGCGGTCCGCGCCCTGGCCGTGTCCGTGCCCCGGGGGACCCCCCCCTCATCCGGGTCGCCCCGGGCGGTCGGACACGGTCAGGGAGTTCAGTCCTCGCGCAGGGCGCGGACCGCCTCTTCCACGCGCCGCCCGTACTCGGGGTCGGCGGCGTGGAAGTGCGCGAGGTTCTTCTCGATCACGTCGTCGCGGGAGACCTGGGACAGACCCCCGGCGATGTTCGCGACCAGGCGGGACTTCTCCTCGGCGGACATCAGCCGGAACAGCTCGCCGGCCTGGAAGAAGTCGTCGTCCTTGGTGTGCGGGGGCGCCTCGTGGGTGCCCGTGTGGCCGTTCACCGCCAGCGGCGCCGCGAGCGGGCGGCCGGTCTCGACCGGGCCGTCGTAGGAGTTCGGCTCGTAGTTCTTGGCGTACCGGCCCTGCGGGTTGGACGCCATGAGGCCGTCCCGGCCGTAGTTCTGCGCGGTCGTGGCCCTCGGCGCGTTGACGGCCAGCAGGGTGTGGTTGACGCCCAGGCGGTAGCGGTGGGCGTCCGCGTAGGCGAACAGGCGGCCCTGGAGCATCTTGTCCGGGGAGGGGCCGATGCCCGGCACGAAGTTGTTCGGGGAGAACGCGGCCTGCTCGACTTCGGCGAAGACGTTGTCCGGGTTGCGGTCCAGCACCAGCCGGCCCACCCGCCACAGCGGGTAGTCCTGGTGCGGCCACACCTTGGTCAGGTCGAACGGGTTGAAGCGGTAGTCCGCCGCCTCGGCCGCCGGCATCAGCTGGACGTGCAGCGTCCAGGACGGGTGCACACCCCGCTCGATGGCCTGGAGCAGGTCCGTCTGGTGCGAGCCCGGGTCCTTGCCCGCGATCTCGGCGGCCTGCTCGCTGCTCAGGGAGCGGATGCCCTGGTTGGTCTTGAAGTGGTACTTGACGAAGAACGCCTCCCCCCGGCTGTTCGTCCACTGGTAGGTGTGCGAGCCGTAGCCGTTCATGTGCCGGTACGAGGCCGGGATGCCGCGGTCGCCCATCAGCCAGGTCACCTGGTGCGTGGCCTCGGGGGAGTGCGCCCAGAAGTCCCAGACGTTGTCCGGCTCCTGACGGCCCGATGGGGGCACCTCCCACGCCTTTCGGGCAGTGGGGGAGGATCGCGCTTCTGCGAGTGGATGAAGTCCGGGAACTTGATCGGGTCCTTGATGAAGAACACCGGGGTGTTGTTCCCGACGAGGTCGTAATTGCCCTCCTCGGTGTAGAACTTCACCGCGAAACCGCGCGGGTCGCGCACCGCGTCCGCGCCGCCGAGCGAGAGCACAGCTGGGAGGCGGTTCCGGTGCCCGACCGCATCCGCACGTCGGTGCACGACTACGTCGAGATGGCGGGGCTGGCGTACGCCG
>NZ_JBEXSH010001040.1:0-2831 GCF_040613555.1 Streptomyces sp. NPDC006265 | reverse complement strand
GCCGTTTCCCGGCCAACCCCGTATCAACCAGACATTTCGGTCCGATCACCCGGCTTCCGGCCCCGGGCGACCGCCCCGCCGCCAGCGCAGCCGCGTACGCGCCCGGATGCTTGACGTTCCACCACCGCACCCCGCCCACATGGCTGTGCGCACCGGGCCCGGCCCCCCACCAGTCGGCCCCCCGCCAGTACAGCTCGTTGTGCAGGCACCGCCCGGCCCGCGAGGTCGCCCAGTTCGACACCTCATACCACTCGAAGCCCGCGCCCGAGAGCATCTCGTCCGCGATCAGATACCGGTCGGCATGCACGTCGTCGTCGGTCATCGGCACCTCGCCGCGCCGAATCCGCCGCGCGAGCTGTGTCCCCTGCTCGACGATCAACGCGTACGCGCTGACGTGATCCGGGCCGGCCCCCAGCACCGCGTCCAGCGACGCCCGCCAGTCGTCGTCGGACTCACCCGGCGTGCCGTAGATCAGGTCGAGGTTCACATGGTCGAACCCGGCCGCCCGGGCCTCCGCCACGCACGCCTCCGGCCGCCCCGGCGTGTGCGTGCGGTCCAGCACCTTCAGCACGTGCTGCCGCGCACTCTGCATCCCGAAGGAGACCCGGTTGAAGCCCCCCTCGCGCAGAGCCGCCAGATAGGCGGGGTCGACCGACTCCGGGTTCGCCTCCGTGGTGACCTCGGCGTCCTCAGCCAGCCCGAACTCGTCCCGCACGGCCTTCAGCATCCGTACGAGATCACCGGCGTCCAGCAGCGTGGGCGTGCCCCCGCCCACGAACACGGTGCGGACGGGGCGCGGATCGTCGCCCAGCACCTTGCGGGCCAGCCGGACCTCGTCGGCCAGTGTCTCGGCGTAGTTGTCGCGGGACGCCAGCACCCCGCCGGTGCCGCGCAGCTCGGTCGCGGTGTACGTGTTGAAGTCGCAGTAACCGCAGCGGGTCGCGCAGTAGGGGACGTGCAGGTAGAACCCGAGCGGGCGGTCGGCGACCCCGGCGAGCGCGGACGCGGGCAGCGCGCCGTCGTCGGGGACGGGCTCGCCGTCGGGGAGTGCGGAAGGCATGCCTTCCATTGTCCAGCACCGGCGCGCCCGCTCCGCCCCAAGCGGCTGTCAGTCCGCCTGGAGGACCAGCAGCGCGAGATCGTCCGCGGGCGGGCGCACCCCGAACTCGTGCACCAGCCGCTTGATCCGCTCGGCTATCAGCTCCGCGTCCAGCCCGGCGCACCCGGCCAGCGCCGTCGCGAGGCCGTCGCCGTCGTCGAACTGGCGGGAGCCCGAGCGGCGCTCGGTCACGCCGTCGGTGACGCACAGCAGCGTGTCGCCGGAGAGCAGCTCGAAGGTCTCGCTGGCGTAGGTGGCGTCCTCCACGACACCGAGGAGGGTCTGGGGCTGCGCTGCCGTGTGGACCTCGCCGCCCGCCTCGAGCAGCAGCGGCAGCGGGTGCCCGGCGGAGGCGACGGTACAGCGGACGCCGCCGTCGAAGGGCACGAGCTCGCCGTACAGCAGGGACAGGAAGCGCGTCTGGGGGCCGTCGCCGGGCGGGGTCTGCCGTGCCCCCGCGGCCACCAGCGCCCGGGCCGCGGCGTCGGCGGCCTCCGTGGCGTCGTCGAGCAGCAGTTGGTTGAGCCGGTCGAGGACGTCGGCGACCCGGTAGCCCTCGCGGGCCAGCAGTCGCAGCCAGGGCCGGGCCAGGCCGATCACGACGGCCGCCTCGGGCCCCTTGCCCTGGACGTCGCCGACGGCGAAGCACCAGCGGCCGTCCCCGGCCGGGAACAGGTCGTAGAAGTCGCCGCTCGGCCCGCCCTTGTCGCACGGCTCGTAGACGAGGGCGCTGCGCATGCCGGGGATCTCGGCCACGGCGCCGGGCAGCAGGCCACGCTGCAGGACGGCGCTGATGGTGGCCTGGCGGGCGTACTGGCGGGCGGCGCCGACGGCGAGGGCCACCCGGCGGCTGAGGTCCTCCGCGAGGCCGGTGATCTCGTCGGGGAAGCCGGCCTTGCCCGAGCGCCCGATGACGAGAGTGCCCAGCGGGCGTCCGCCGGCGACCAGCCGGTACGCCAGGGCCGAGCCGGGCTCGCCGTCGCCGAGCGCCTCGCCGGGCCAGGGGTAGTCGACGGGTCCGGACCTGCCCCGTTCCCGGTAGCGTTCGAACGGGGACGACGACCTCGTCGGGTCGAACGGCTGCGGCGGGTCCTTCTCCAGGACGCGGCGCAGCTCCTCGATGCGGTTCTCGCTGCCGTGCCAGACCCGGGCGAGGCGCGGTCCGCCCGCGCCCGCCCCGCCGCTCCAGCCGCCGCCGGTGGCCTCGTCCTCCAGCCACACCGCGCACCAGTCGGCCAGCCGGGGCACGATCAGCTGCCCGGCGAGGGCCGCGACCAGGTCCTCGTCGAGCTGCCCGGCGAGCAGGTCGGATGCCTCGGCGAGGAAGGAGAGGGCGCCGCGGCCGAGCCAGGCGCCGTCGGGCCCGTTGCGTCCGTCGCGGTTCTCGTGCCGGTCCCGCCAGTCCCGCAGGTCGTTCCAGTCGCGCAGGTCACGAGCCTCCCGTAGGGCGGGCCAGTCCCGTGCCTCTCCGCCCTCTCGCGAGTCCCATGTCTCTCCTCCGTCACGCAGGTCCCACGGGTCGCCTGCGCCACGCCAGGCCCGTAGGGCTTCCACCGCCTCGTCGCCCGGGCGCGGCCCGGACGCCAGGACCTCCGCCGCCGTCCCGTCGCCCGGGCGCGGCCCGGACGCCAGGACCTCCGCCGCCGTCCCGTCACCCCGGCGCGGCCCGGACGCCAGGACCTCCGACCCCGTCCCCTCACCCCGGCCCCTCCCCGACGACCGCACCACAGCC
>NZ_JBEXSH010001039.1:0-2839 GCF_040613555.1 Streptomyces sp. NPDC006265 | reverse complement strand
GTGACGTTCTTCGCCTCCAGGTCGGCGAGGGACTCGCGGAGGTTGTCGAAGAAGCGGCGGCCGCGGACGTCGACGACGACGGCGATCCTCGCCACGTTGCCCTGGGAGCGGGCGCCGAGCTCCACCATGGTGGGGATCAGCGCGGGCGGCAGGTTGTCGACGACGAACCAGCCGAGGTCCTCCAGGCACTTCGCGGCCGTCGAACGGCCGGCCCCGGACATGCCGGAGATGATCACCAACTCGGGGATGGCCGCGTCCGGGACCTGTGCCTTGTCGTTGGGCGTGCCCGTACTCACCTGTGCTCCGTCTCCGGCTTGCTCTTGTTGCCCGTGGTGCTCGTTCACGTTCATGTCTCCTGCCCCCGTCGTTCGTCCGGGGCGCCCGCTGCCACGGGCTCCCCACTGGAACCCATGGTGCCCGGTTCCTCTTCCATGATCTCTCCAGTCGCCGTGTTGACGGCGGGTGCGGCCGGGGCCGAGCGGGCGAGGGCCACGGCGATCGTCTCGGCCGTCTTGCGGCCTATGCCGGGGACCTCGCAGATCTGGTCGATCGTGGCGGATCGCAGTTTCTTCAACGAACCGAAGTGCTTCAGAAGTGCCTGCTTGCGCGTGTCCCCGAGGCCGGGGACGTCGTCCAGAGGGCTGGAGCGGAAGCGCTTGGACCGCTTCGTGCGCTGGTAGGTGATCGCGAACCTGTGGGCCTCGTCACGGACGCGCTGGAGCAGGTACAGGCCCTCGCTGGTGCGGGGCAGCACCACCGGGTCGTCGTCGCCGGGCAGCCAGACCTCCTCGAGGCGCTTGGCCAGGCCGCACACGGCGATGTCGTCGATGCCGAGCTCGTCCAGGGCGCGCCGGGCGGCCGCGACCTGCGGGGCACCGCCGTCGACGACCACGAGCTGGGGCGGGTAGGCGAACTTCTTGGGGCGGCCGTCGTCCTCGGTGGGGCCGGTCCCGACGATCTCGCCGTTCCTGTCGATCTCAGGGGTCTCGGCGTTCTCGCCGTCGGTCCACTCCCCCGTCTTCTCCTTCTCTGCGAGATAGCGACGGAAGCGGCGGGTGATCACCTCGTGCATGGAGCGGACGTCGTCCTGTCCGGCGAAGCCCTTGATCTGGAAGCGGCGGTACTCGCTCTTGCGGGCGAGCCCGTCCTCGAAGACGACCATGGAGGCCACGACGTCGTCACCCTGGAGGTGGGAGATGTCGTAGCACTCGACCCGGAGCGGGGCGCTGTCCAGGTCGAGGGCGTCGGCGATCTCCTCCAGGGCGCGCGAGCGCGTGGTCAGGTCGGAGGCGCGCTTGGTCTTGTGCAGCACGAGCGCCTGCTGGGCGTTGCGCTCGACGGTCTCCATGAGGGCCTTCTTGTCGCCGCGCTGCGGGATGCGCAGGGAGACGCCGGAGCCGCGCCGCCCGGCGAGCCACTCCTGGACCGGCTCGACGGGGTCGGGCAGGGCCGGGACCAGGACCTCCTTGGGGACGGCGTCCCCCGTCTCCTCCCCGTACAGCTGCTGCAGGGCGTGCTCGACGAGGGCGCCGGTGGTGATCTCCTCCACCTTGTCGGTGACCCAGCCGCGCTGGCCACGCACACGTCCGCCGCGGACGTGGAAGATCTGGACGGCCGCCTCCAGCTCGTCCTCGGCGACCGCGATCAGGTCGGCGTCGGTCGCATCGGCGAGCACGACCGCGTTCTTCTCCATGGCCTTCTTCAGGGCGCCGATGTCGTCGCGCAGCCGGGCCGCCCGCTCGTACTCCATCTCGTCGGCGGCTTCCGCCATCTGCTTCTCCAGCCGGCGGATGTAGGTGTTCGTCCGGCCGGTCATGAAGTCGCAGAACTCGTCGGCCAGTTCGCGGTGCTCCTCGGCGGAGACCCGGTCCACGCAGGGCGCCGAGCACTTGCCGATGTAGCCGAGGAGGCAGGGGCGGCCGGTGCGGGCGGCGTTCTTGAACACTCCGGCCGAACAGGTGCGTACGGGGAAGACGCGCAGCAGCAGGTCGACGGTGTCGCGGATCGCCCACGCGTGCGCGTACGGTCCGAAGTAGCGGACACCCTTCTTCTTGTGACCGCGCATCACCTGCACGCGCGGGTACTCCTCGTTCATCGTCACCGCGAGGTACGGGTAGCTCTTGTCGTCGCGGTACTTGACGTTGAACCGGGGGTCGTACTCCTTGATCCACGAGTACTCCAGCTGGAGCGCCTCGACCTCCGTGGACACCACCGTCCACTCCACAGACGCTGCCGTGGTGACCATGGAGCGGGTGCGCGGGTGCAGGCCCGCCAGGTCCTGGAAGTAGTTCGCCAGGCGCTGGCGCAGGCTTTTCGCCTTTCCGACGTAGATCACCCGGCGGTGCTCGTCACGGAACCTGTAGACCCCCGGCGAGTCGGGGATCTCACCCGGTTTGGGGCGGTAGCTGGAGGGGTCGGCCATGTCTCACACCCTACTGGCGGGCACCGACACTCCGGCGCGGCCGCGGGACACGATCACGACCCGGCCGGGAGGCAGTTTCCAACGGCATGTCCCGCCCAGGGGTTACGGCCCCCCGGGAGCGGGAATGTGGCTCACCCATGGGACACGGCGACGTCCGGCGGACGGCGCCCGTCCCGGGTGCAGGCACAGGTTGTCGGTGCGGACCGTCGTTCCCGGTGCGGAGCGGGCGGGCCACAGGTCGGAGGGCTGCGCACATGAAGCAGATGCGGATCGAGAAGACCCGGCGGGCGGTCCGTGCCCGCAGGTACACGGACGAGCCGTTGGCGCTGCGCGACGCCCTGGACCCGCGCGATCCCGACATTGCGCGGGCCAAGCGCCTGGCCCTCAGGGAACAGGGCGGAAGCGACCGCTCCTAGA
>NZ_JBEXSH010001038.1:0-2848 GCF_040613555.1 Streptomyces sp. NPDC006265 | reverse complement strand
CTGCCGGGACCGGGCGGGGGCCTATGCCGAGGGCGCGCGACTCGGCGCTCCCGCCGCGATCCAGGTCGCCGACCGGTTCCACCTGTGGCAGGGCGTCGGCCGAGCCGTGGAAACCTGCGTCGCGGCCCACCGCGAATGCCTGAACGGACCAACAGCGCCAACGCGAAAGGACGTTGCGGCGTCGCCCGACGACACGGTGCGCGGCGGACCGGACCTTGATGGCCGGCGGGCCCAGCGCAAGAAGGCCGCGCACGCCCTGGTCCACGAGCTGCTCGCCCAGGGCCACTCCCGCAGGGCAATCGCCCGGCATCTGGGCTGGGGGCTCAACACCGTGCTGCGCTACGCACATGCTGCCACCTGGCAGGACACCCTCCGAGAAAACCGCCCCCGGCCAAGTCGTCTCGACCCCTAAAAGCCCCATCTGGAACGCCGGTTCGCCGCGGGATGCACGAACGTCACCCGCCTGCATCGCGAATTGACCGCCGAGAACGCGCCCGTCACATACCAGATGGTCCGCGCCTACATTGCCACCCTGCGCGCCGCACCGCCGCAGGCGCCACCCCCGCCGCCGACCGTCAGGCGGGCTGGCTCACCCGTCACCCGTCAACCCTGAGCGAAGACGAGCGCGCCGCGTTGAAGGACGTCCTGGCTCGCTGCCCAGAACTGGATACCGCGGCCGAACATGTCCGCGGCTTCGGCGAGATCCTGGCTCACCGGCTGGGCCCCACGCTCCCCGCATGGATCGAAGCCGTCGATGCCAGCCAGCTGCCCGGCCTCACCCACTTTGCCCTCCACCTGCTCCGAGACCTCGACGCGGTGACCGCCGGCCTCACCCTGCACTGGAGCTCCGGTGGCACGGAAGGCGCCGTGAACCGCATCAAGAAGATCAAGAGGCAGCTCTACGGCCGTGCCGGATTCGAATTGCTCCGCAAGCTGATCCTGCTCCAATAGCGTCGCGCCCAGACTCTGCAGCCAACCCTGGTCACGTTAGCGAGTGTGGTGGGCTGAGAAGATCACCGCGAGGCCACAGATTCCATCGAGACCGCGAAGGACAGAATGTCGGAGAGACCGCCCATAGACCGGGCCGAGGAGCGACTGCAACATGAGCTGAGCCGTGGACAGCAGCCCTTCGCCGAACTGGACTTGGACGAGGTGTGGCTCAGGTTCGTGCGCTTCGGCTCCCAGCGCTTCGACACCGCGGACACGCCAGACGCTGATGGCCTTCTCTTCCAGTACGGGACTCACGCCTTCGAGGGACCGCCCGTCTTCACGCTGGACCTGGCCCGGCAGTTCGAGATCAACGACGCTTCCGGCGAGCATGATCATTACATCCAGCTCCACTGCGAACTTCGGTACGAGCCCGTCCCTCAACTTCGGGCGCTGGGGCACTTCGAGACCTGGTTCTTCCACGACACGGACGACGAACTCGACGCCTGGGCCGACAGCCTTGGCCGCCAGGAATTCTGGCCGATCGTCCGCAACTTCCACCCCCAGGAAATCCGGGTCTACGAAGAGCAGGCGTGATCACAGCCGCGAAGCGACCTGCCTTGTGACACTCCGCGACCGCACCCCAAGATCTGTGCCAGAGCCCGGTTCTCCTGAACAAAACCAACCAGGCGATGCCCACGCCGAACGAGGCGCGAAGGGGTGGTCCCGAGCCCGCCGCCTCGCGGCATGTGGCCACGGCAGGTCATGTGGGACTGTCGCCGTCGCGGATCAGTCGCCGGGAAGGACTGCAAAGCCGGTACAGGTCACGGCACTCGGGAGGGTGAGCAACCCGAGAAGGCCCCGGCCCGCACAGGGCAGCCCGTACGCTTTCCCCGTGACGACCGCCCCCGCCCCGCATGATCCCCAAGACCTTCTGCGGCGGGCCCTGCTCGCCTTCGACGCCCGAGCCCTGCACACCGGCGGTGAGGCCGGCGCCCATACCGCTGTGTTCCTCGGCGACCTGGCCGCGGACATCCTGCCGGCCATGGACGCCACCGAAGACGAAGCGGCTCGCGAGGAGCTCGCGGAGGCGTACCGGTGCCTCTCGCTGGCGGGCGAGAACCCGCTCCGGCAGAGCTGCACGGAACGCGAGGCGATGGTGAACATCGCCGTCCACGCCCTGGCCCGGGCTGTGTTGCGCCGCGACACCGGCAGAACCCCATCGGAGGAGGAGGTGCACGAGCTGCTGAGCAGTCTGTGGACCGCCTCGCTCCTGGCGTGGGCACAGATCTTCCCCGCCCATCTGGACGGCGGGTCACCGCCGTGCGCCTGCGGAGCTCTGGGTACGCGCCTGGTCATGGCCCCGGCGACGGGGGCCTGAGCGGTGCGGCGGTCCTTCCCTGAGATCTCCAGCCGCGGGCTCGCCGCCCTCGGCATCGAGCTGCCGGCCCTGGCCGCGATCCGGGTGGCCCTGACCGGCGGCCGCAGCGGGAAGTTCCACGTCCCGCACCCCGACCTGCGCCGCTTCAGTTCCGATGCTTGCCGGTTCGCCAAGCCGGCCGCCGAGGCCTCCACTCATCCGCTCGTCGACGTCTTCGGACAGATCTGCAAGAAGTGCGACATCGTCCTGCCGAAGGCGCCCGATGCCCTGTGGCGGGCGGCCGCTTTCGCCGCCCAGCGTCAAGACCAGCTGGACCGCTGCCGCACCGACCGGGAGCCGCGGACCTGGCTCGGGTACGCGCGGCACGCCGCCCGTTGGGCGCCGGGTGACGACGAGCAGTTCCGGCGCTGGCTGGACACCGCCCGCACCGATTCCGGTCTGGCCGCCGACGCCGCCGTGCTCGCCGACGCCTGGCAGCAGCTGGCCGGAGCCGAGCAGGAGGTCGGCGAGTTCGCCGCGCCTGCTCCTTCTGTGCGTCTC
>NZ_JBEXSH010001037.1:0-2849 GCF_040613555.1 Streptomyces sp. NPDC006265 | reverse complement strand
TCGAGGTAGTCAGCGGCGGGTGGTGCTGGGGGTGGGTAACTGGTCGCGTGGCAGCCACCTACGGCATCTCGCCCAGCCCCGAGCTGGGCACCCCGGCCGACTTCGGGCTGCGCCCGGTGATGACGCTCTCCGCCTCGCTGGCCCTGGTCAAGCACGTACCGGGCGGGCACGGCGTCAGCTACGGCCACCGGTATGTGACACCCGGCGCGACCACCCTCGGCCTGGTGCCGCTGGGCTACGCGGACGGCGTCCCGCGGCACGCCTCCTCGGCCGGGCCGGTCCTGGTCGAGGGCAAGTGGCGCACGATCGCCGGGCGGGTCGCCATGGACCAGTTCGTGGTGGACCTGGGCGGCGACGAGCCCGCGGCAGGGGCCGAGGCGGTCCTCTTCGGGCCCGGGGACCGCGGAGAGCCCACCGCGGAGGACTGGGCCCAGGCGGCCGGAACCATCGCCTACGAGATCGTGACCCGAATCGGAACGCGTGTTCCTCGCGTCTATGTGAATGAGGAACGGGATGGGTAACTCGCACAGAGAACCCGTCACGCGAGGGACACCAGGCACCCTGACAACATCAGCATCACCCGGCCCGCCGATTCACCGGACCCGGTGAGGCACCCGACCAGCACTCCGGCGAAGAGGAGCGGTACGTGAGCGAGAGCAGTGCGGAGGTCGTCGCGGACGTCGCCGCCGCGGCCGTCGCGGCCTCCGCCGCGGGGGCGGCGGGAGGCTGGCGCCGGGCGACCGGTATCGCCGGCGTGGCGATAGGCGTGGTGGCCGCGGGCGCGGCCGCCGGTGTCGCCCTGGAGCGGATGACGGTCGGCCGCGGCATGCGCCAGAAGGCCCGGCTCGCCCTGGACTCGGCCGGGCCGTACGGCTCGCTGCGCGGCATGCCCGGCAAGGCGTTCGCCGACGACGGCACCGAGCTGTACTACGAGGTCGACGAACTCGACGCGGAGGCCGCCCCCGCCGCCATCGGCCCGCGCCGCCGACGGCTCTTCGGCCGCAAGTCACCCGCTCCCGTCACCGTCGTCTTCAGCCACGGCTACTGCCTCAGCCAGGACTCCTGGCACTTCCAGCGGGCGGCCCTGCGGGGCGTCGTACGGACCGTGCACTGGGACCAGCGCAGCCACGGCAGGTCCGGCCGGGGCGTGGCCCAGGGGCGGGACGACGAGCCGGTCACGATCGAGCAGCTGGGCCGGGACCTGAAGGCCGTCATAGACGCGGCGGCCCCCGAGGGCCCGCTCGTGCTCGTCGGGCACTCCATGGGCGGCATGACGGTCATGGCGCTGGCCGACCAGTACCCCGAGCTGATGCGCGAGCGGGTCGCCGGGGTCGCCTTCGTGGGGACGTCCTCGGGGCGGCTCGGCGAGGTCAACTACGGCCTGCCGGTCGCCGGGGTCAACGCGGTCCGGCGGGTGCTGCCCGGGGTGCTGAAGGCGCTGGGACAGCGGGCCGAGCTGGTGGAGAAGGGGCGCCGGGCGACCGCGGACCTGTTCGCCGGGATCATCAAGCGGTACTCGTTCGCGTCCCGGGACGTCGACCCGGCCGTCGCCCGGTTCGCCGAGCGGATGATCGAGAGCACGCCGATCGACGTGGTCGCCGAGTACTACCCGGCGTTCAACGACCACGACAAGACCGACGCGCTCGTCCACTTCGCGGAGCTGCCCGTGCTCGTCCTGGCCGGGGTGCAGGACCTGGTCACGCCGAGCGAGCACAGCGAGGCCATCGCCGATCTGCTGCCGGAAGCCGAGCTGGTGCTGGTGCCGGACGCGGGACACCTGGTGATACTGGAACACCCGGAAGTGGTCACCGACCGCCTCGCCGACCTGCTCACCCGCACGGGTGCCGTGCCCGCAGGGGCTACCGTGAAGGGCTATGGAAGCACCAGCACCGCACAGCCCGGCTGAGTCCGGATCCGTCCAGATCGTCGTCACGTCCCCCGAGCAGATGCGGGAGCTGGGCCGCCGGCTCGCGAAACTGCTGCGCGCCGGTGACCTGGTGATGCTCAGCGGGGAGCTCGGCGCGGGCAAGACGACGCTGACCCGTGGGCTGGGCGAGGGGCTCGGCGTGCGCGGGGCCGTCACCTCGCCGACGTTCGTGATCGCCCGGGTGCACCCCTCGCTGGGCGACGGGCCGCCGCTGGTCCACGTCGACGCCTACCGGCTCTCCGGGGGGCTCGACGAGATGGAGGACCTCGACCTCGATGTCTCGCTGCCCGACTCCGTGGTGGTCGTGGAGTGGGGTGAGGGCAAGGTCGAGGAGCTGACCGAGGACCGGCTCCAGGTCGTGATCCACCGGGCGGTGGGCGACACGACCGACGAGGTCCGGCAGATGACGGTCACCGGTCTGGGGGAACGCTGGGCCGAGGCGGATCTGAGCGTGCTCGCCGCCTGAGTTCTCGCCGTCCCGGGTCCCGGTGTGCGGTCTTTTGATGAACGTTCCGACAAGACGTCGGCAAGATGTTGCGTTCGGCGTCTTCTGCGTGGTCACATGGTATCCAGTGCGCAGTTAGGTGTACCTAACTTCGTTTGCCCCGGCCTTTCGGGAGGCGTCCATGTCGGCTACAGAGAGCAAGGGGCAGCCGCAGCGGTTCGCGGTCGCCGGGGTGTCCATGCGCGACCTGCTGGCGGCCGGCGAGGCGGCGGCGCTCATCTCCACGCCCCCGCGCGCACCCGAGCCGGAGTTCTCGGAGCGGGTCCCCGAGCACCGTGAGGCTGCCTAGTGCCGCGGCAGGCAACGTTCGCCCCGTCACGATGCCCGGCACGCTCCCCCAAGCTCTCGACTCCGCTCGAGCAGGGGGTGCCCCCACTCGCCGCACCGGCCGAAACCCCGAGTACGTCCAGTACGAGG
>NZ_JBEXSH010001036.1:0-2853 GCF_040613555.1 Streptomyces sp. NPDC006265 | reverse complement strand
GGAGATGCCCAGCGGCGCGCCGGGCGGTGGGCAGGGCGGCCAGGGCGGTCCCGGTGGGGACCGGGGCGGTGGCTGCGGCGGCCCGGGCGGCGGCGGTCAGGCCGCGGGCGGACAGGGCCAGGGTCAGAGCCCGCACCCCCAGCAGTCGCAGAAGGAGCAGTAGGGGCAGCGGCGCAGGAGAAGCGGCAGGCGTACGGAAGGTCGGCCCGGGTTCGCCCGGGCCACGGTCAGGGACGGCGCGTCCGGCGAACGGGCGCGCCGCCCCTGTGCGTTGTCACATGGGTGTCAATCCCTGTACGAGGGTGTCAATCCAGCCAGTGATGGCGGCCGAGGCCGATCAGCCGCATCTGGCGGGCCGCCAGCTGTGCGACCTGCCGAGTCCGCTCCGGGCGTTCCTCCTCCGGCCCTTCCAGGGCTTCCAGGAACAGCGACGCCGTGCTCAGCATCTGGTCGACGTAGAGATGCGCGAGCATCAGCAGGTCGTCCTCGCTCCAGCCCTCGGAGACCGGGTCATGGGCCAGTTCGTCCTTGACCTCCTGGGCGAACCGGGCCAATTGCTCCCGTATCGCCTCACGGACCGGTTGAACTCCGCCATGTCGTTCACGGGCGATGAAGCGGACATGGGCGGGGTACCCGTCGACGTGACGGGCGATCAGGTCGATGGTGCGCGTGACGCGTTCCTCGCGGTCGCCCGTCGTGGACACCGTCGTCCGGATCATCGGGTGCAGGCTGCCCAGCGCCTCCTCGACCAGGGCCACGCCCAGATCCGCCGTGGAGCGGAAGTGGCGGTAGAAGGCGGTCGGGGCGACACCGACGGCGCGGGTGACCTCGCGCAGTCCCAGGCTGCTCAGACTCTGCTCCTCCAGCAGCCCCAGGGCCGCGTCCAGCAGTGCCTGCCGGGTCTTCTGCTTCTGGGCCTGCCGGATGCCGAGGGTGTGACTCATACCATGCAGTTAACAACTGTTCTCTGGAATTGGAAAGTCGTGAGAGGCGTTAGGCTGGGAAGTCAGTGAACAACTGTAACCGCAACCGTTCACCGAAACCTTGGGGGCTGTTACCCGTGCTGTTCATCGTCGCCGCGCTCCTGCTGCTGGGTGTCGTCCTGGGCACCGTCGCGCACGCGCCGCTCACCTTCTCCGTCGCCGTCGGCGCCGTCATCGCCGTCTGGCTCGGCGTCTTCGCGCTCCGTGAGCGCGGTCGCCGGCGCCACCCGCAGGCCCACTGACGCCGACGTCATCCACCGCTCCTTCGATCCGACTTCGGGAGTCGATCATTATGCAGCTCACCGCTCCGGCCTCGCGCCGCACCGGCATCCGTGACACGGACGGCATGGCCGTCGCGTCCTTCATCCTCGGCCTGCTCGGCCTTCTCGTGCTCAACCTCTTCCTCGGCCCGATCGCCATCGTGCTGGCGAGCGTCGCCCTGTGGCGGGGCACCGAGCGCCGCGGCCGCGCGCTGCTGGGTCTGGGCCTGGGCGTCGCAGACCTGCTGGTCCTCGCGGCCTTCATGGAGTTCGACAGCACGATCTCGTGGAGCTTCTGAGCCGCCGTCGGACAGCCGTCCGCCGGTACGCCGCGGCCGGGCCCGGGGACGACGGGCCGTCGCCGCGCCGCGAGGCGGTTCATGTTCGGCCAGCCTTGATCTGAGGCCGGTCGAAGGGGAGCCGTAGAATCGGGCTCACCATGGCTTACCTCGACCACGCCGCGACCACCCCGATGCTCCCGGAGGCGGCGGAGGCGCTCACCGTCCAGCTGGGTGCCACCGGCAACGCGTCCTCCCTCCACGCATCCGGCAGGCAGGCCCGCCGCGCCGTCGAGGAGGCCCGCGAGACCCTCGCCGAAGCCCTCGGCGCCCGCCCCAGCGAGGTCGTCTTCACCTCGGGCGGCACAGAGGCCGACAACCTGGCCGTCAAGGGCCTTTACTGGTCACGCCGCGACGCCGACCCGGCCCGCACCCGCGTCCTCGCCAGCCCCGTCGAGCACCACGCGGTCCTCGACGCCGTGCACTGGCTCGGTGAACACGAGGGCGCCACCGTCGAGTACCTGCCGGTCGACTCCCACGGCCGCGTCCACCCGGACGCCCTGCGCGAGGCCATCGCCCGCAACCCCGAGGACGTGGCCCTCGCCACCGTCATGTGGGCGAACAACGAGATCGGGACGATCCTGCCCGTCCGTGAACTCGCCGACGTGGCAGCCGAGTTCGCAGTCCCGCTGCACGCGGACGCCGTCCAGGCCTTCGGTCAGATCCCCGTGGATTTCGCCGCCTCCGGCCTCGCCGCGATGACCGTCTCGGGCCACAAGATCGGCGGACCCTACGGCATCGGCGCCCTGATCCTCGGCCGTGAGCACACCCCCGTACCGGTCCTGCACGGCGGCGGTCAGGAGCGCCACGTGCGCTCCGGCACCCTCGACGTGCCCGCCATCGCCTCCTTCGCCGTCGCCGGGCGGCTGGCCGCCGAGCAGCGCGAGTGGTTCGCCCGCGAGATCGGCGCCCTGCGCGACTCCCTCGTCAACGCGGTCCGTTCGGCCGTCCCGGACGCGATCCTCGGCGGCGACCCGGACCCGGAGGGCCGCCTTCCGGCCAACGCGCACTTCACCTTCCCCGGCTGTGAGGGCGACTCCCTGCTGCTCCTGCTCGACGCCCAGGGCATCGAGTGCTCCACCGGCTCCGCCTGCACCGCCGGAGTCGCCCAGCCCAGCCACGTCCTCCTCGCCACCGGCACGGACCCCGACCTGGCCCGCGGCACCCTGCGCTTCTCCCTCGGCCACACCTCCACCGAGGCCGACGTCGAGGCCCTGGCGAAGGCCATCGGCCCGGCGGTGGAACGGGCGAGGGCGGCGGGGCTCACCTAGG
>NZ_JBEXSH010001035.1:0-2857 GCF_040613555.1 Streptomyces sp. NPDC006265 | reverse complement strand
GCGGCCTCGGCGATGGCCTCCGGGCGGTGGCTGCGCAGGCGGACGAGTTCGGAGACGTCGACGGTCATTGGACGGCCCCCGCGGTGACGGCCGCCTCGATCTCGTCCGGCGTGGGCATCGCGGAGGAGCACTCCAGGCGGGAGGCGACGATGGCACCGGCGGCGTTGGCGTGCCGCATGACCGTCTCCAGGTCCCGGCCGGCCAGCAGGCCGTGGACGAGACAGCCACCGAAGGCGTCACCGGCGCCGAGGCCGTTGAGGACGTTCACCGGCAGCGGCGGGACCTCGGCGCTCTCGCCGGCGCCGTTCACCGCGAGGACGCCCTTGGGGCCCTGCTTGACGACGGCCAGCTCGACACCGGCGTCCAGGAGGGCGCGGGCGGCGGCGTGGGGTTCGCGCACACCGGTGGCGACTTCCACCTCGTCGAGGTTTCCGACGGCGACGGTGGTTTGACGCAGGGCCTCCGTGTAGAAGGGGCGGGCCGCGTCCGGGTCTGTCCAGAACATGGGCCGCCAGTCGAGGTCGAAGACCGTGGTGCCGGCCTTGGCGCGGTGGGCGAGGGCCGCGAGGGTCGCCGTGCGGCTGGGTTCCTCGCTCAGGCCCGTGCCCGTGACCCAGAAGACCCGGGCGTCGCGGATGGCGTCGAGGTCGAGCTCGTGGGCGTCGATCTCCAGGTCGGGGGCCTTGGGCTGCCGGTAGAAGTACAGCGGGAAGTCGTCCGGCGGGAAGACCTCGCAGAAGGTGACCGGTGTGGGCAGGCCGGGGACCGGGGTGACCCAGCGGTCGTCCACGCCGAAGCCCCGCAGGGCCTCGTGGAGGTAGGTGCCGAAGGGGTCGTCGCCGGTACGGGTGATCACCGCAGTGCGCCGCCCCAGGCGGGCCGCGGCCACCGCGACGTTGCTCGCCGAGCCGCCGAGGAATTTGCCGAAGGACGTGACCTGCGGCAGCGGGACGCTGGTCTGGAGCGGATACAGATCCACTCCGATCCGCCCCATGGTGATCAGGTCGTACGCCATCGGTGTCCCCTCGATGCTCGGCTCTCTCCGGTTTTGTAGCCCCCTCTCGAAGCCCTGTCAATGTTTTGTCCAGACATTCGGACCAGATCATGACAGCGCTTTCCGTCTCCCGGTCCGTGTCAAGGCACCCCGCCGACGCTTCGGCGACCCCTTTGCTGCGGCTGTGTCACAAACACCTCCCTCGTGTCACACGTGTCGCGAGTACGCAGGTCTTCCGTCACACCCGACGCACAGGCCCTGCCCGGGTACCACCGGGCGTCGTTGACCGGACACAGGCTTGTTGATCGCCAGCGCAGCGCCCGGCTCCCCCGGACGGCCGTCCACGGCCGCCGCCGCGGTGCGCGCACGGAGGTGCACGTCATGACCGACCGAAGGCTCTGGTCCTACAAGGAGATCGCGGCGCACATCCGGGTGCAGCCCGACACCGTGCGGTCCTACCGCAAACACGGGCTGCTGCCCCCGCCCGACCACGTCGAGAGCGGCAAGCCCTACTGGTACGCCGACACGGTCCGGGCCTGGGTCGCCGCCAGGCCCGGCAACCGCCGAAGGGCAGAGTGACCCCGCCCCCCCGCACCGGCCCCCTGCCCCACCGCCGCGTGGGGCACGGTCGTCCGCCGTTGCGTCAGCTCCACGGTTCGATGACCGTCGCCCCCGCTCCCGGCGCGGTCCCCATCGCCGCCAGCGCGTCGGGAACCTCGTCCAGGGCGATCGTGGACGTCACCAGCAGGTCGGGGCGGAGCACGCCGCTGCGGACCAGTTCCAGCATGGACGGGTAGCTGTGCGCGGCCATGCCGTGGCTGCCGAGGAGTTCGAGTTCCAGGGCGATCGCGCGGGCCATCGGCACGGGTGTCGTGCCGGCCGGGGAGGGCAGCAGGCCGACCTGGACGTGCCGGCCGCGGCGGCGCAGCCCGTTCACGGAGGCGGCGCAGGTGCCGGGTGAGCCGAGGGCGTCGAGGGAGAGGTGGGCACCGCCGCCGGTCAGCTCGCGGACCGCGGCCGCGGTGTCCGGCACGGCCCTCGCGTCGAGGCACCGCGCCGCCCCGAACGTCCGCGCCAGGTCCAGGGCGCCGGGCGACACGTCGACGGCCACGACCCGGGCGCCCGCCGCGGCCGCGATCATCACGGCCGAGAGCCCGACCCCGCCGCAGCCGTGCACCGCGACCCACTCCCCCGCCGCGACCCGGCCCCGCCGCACCACCGCCCTGTATGCCGTGGCGAACCGGCAGCCGAGCGAGGCCGCCGTCGCGAAGGACAGCTCCCCGGGCAGCGCCACGAGGTTCACGTCGGCGTGGTCCAGCGCCACGTACTGGGCGAAGGAACCCCAGTGCGTGAAGCCGGGCTGGGTCTGGCGCTCGCACACCTGGTGGTCGCCCGCAGCGCAGGACGGGCAGGTGCCGCAGGCGCAGACGAACGGCACGGTGACCCGGTCCCCGGGCCGCCACCCGGTCACCCGGGCGCCCACCGCCTCGACGACCCCGGCGAGTTCGTGCCCGGGCACGTGCGGCAGTGTGATGTCCGGGTCGTGGCCCTGCCAGCCGTGCCAGTCGCTGCGGCACAGCCCGGTGGCCTCGACCCGCACGACGACCCCGTGCTCCGCGGGCTCCGGGTCCGGGACGTCCCGCACCTCGGCAGCCTCTCCGTACCGCTCGAACACCACGGCCCTCATGGATCCACCCGCCTTTCGCTCGTGCCGTGCCCGGGCGCAGGGGTACCGGGTGCCCTGCGCCCCGGGCGTGCGGCGTCTCGGGGAACGCTAGTGCCGCGGCAGGCAACGTTTGCCCGTTGAGGAGCGGCGTTTGGTGCGTGCTCTCGGCGTGCCGGCCGGAAGCCCTCGTACTGGAC
>NZ_JBEXSH010001034.1:0-2859 GCF_040613555.1 Streptomyces sp. NPDC006265 | reverse complement strand
GACGGGTCGGCCACCGTCCACGGGGAGGCGGCCGCCCGCCTCGGGGTCGCCCTCGCCGCCGACGACAACGATGCCCTCCGCTTGCTGGAGGCGGCGATCAGACGCCACAACGACGAGGTCGCCGCGGCGCCGCCGCTGTTCCTCGCCCTGGAGGGCGGCTTCCACGGCAAGCTCGCCGGCAGTGTGCAGCTGACCCACAACGAGGGCTACCGGCTGCCCTTCAAGTCCCTCGGCGCCCAAGCGCGGTTCGTCCCGCACGACAGCCCCGAGGACCTGAAGGCGGTCTACGCGGGTGAACGCCGGACCCTGCTCGGCCTGAGCACGGAGAACGGCAGGATCACGGTGACGGAGCAGGAGTTCCCCGTGTTCTGCGCCTTCCTCGTCGAGCCGATTCAGGGCGAGGGCGGAATCCGCGTCCTGTCCCGCGACTTCGCCCGGGAGATCCAGGAGTTCTGCACCCGGATCGACTGCCCCGTCGTCGTCGACGAGATCCAGAGCGGAATGGGCCGCACCGGCGCCCTGCTCGCCAGTTCCCGGACCGGTCTGCGCGGTGACTACTACACCCTGGCCAAGACCCTCGGCGGCGGGGTCGCGAAAGCCTCCGTGATGCTGGTGCGCGAGAAGCGCTACCGCCGGGACTTCGAGATCGTGCACAGTTCGACCTTCGCCAAGGACAGCTTCTCGTGCCACATCGCCCTGAAGGTCCTCGAACTGCTGGAGAGGGACGGCGGCGCGGCCTACCGGCAGGCCGAGGAGCGCGGTGCGGCGCTGCGCGCGAAACTCGACGCGCTGCGGGCGGAGTTCCCCGACGTGGTGGCCGACGTACGCGGTCACGGGCTGATGCAGGGCCTGGAATTCCACGACCAGTCCGACGGCTCCTCGCCCGAGCTGCGGCAGATCGCGCAGAGCGGGCTGTTCGGCTATTTCCTGGCGGGCCATCTGCTGCGCCGGCACCGGGTGCGGACGTTCCCGACGGCCAGCGCGGTCGGCACGTTGCGTTTTGAACCCTCGATTTATGTCACAGACGCCGAATTGGGACAGCTGTACGCCGGGCTGCACGACGTGTGCACACTGTTGCGCAAGCAGGCCGGCGACGAACTCACCGCCGCGGGCCGCTGATCCGACCCTGGGTCCGCCGCCTCCCCCCACCGGCGGACTCCAGGGCCTTCCGGTCGGGTGCCGGCCTCGACCGGGCCGGCCCGCCCGACCGGAATCAGTACGGGAAGCGGACGGTGTCGACGAGGCATCGGGCGACACACCGGTCCCGGGTAACGCAGTACGCCGGAGCAAGCGAAACGGGGGAGTTCATGCAGTTCCGCTTACTGGGGCCACTTGAGGTCGAACCTGCGGGAGGACCGCCGGGCAGCCTGGTGGACCTGGGCGGGCACCGGCAGCGCGCCGTACTGGCGTATCTCCTGCTGCAGGCGAACAAGGTGGTGTCCACCAGCCAGATGCTGTCGGCCCTGTGGGCCGACGACGAAGCACCCATGACCGCGCGCAAGATCCTGCAGAACGCCGTCTGGAAGCTGCGCGGAGTCCTGTCCCGGCCACCGCGCGGCGAACAGAACCCGGAGCTGCTGACCCGCGCGCCCGGCTATCTGCTGCGGGTGCCCCAGCAGCGCGTCGACCTGCTCGACTACGAGCAGCGGGTGGTCACGGGCCGTGCCGCCCTGGCGGCGGGCGAGGTGGAACCCGCCCGCCGCTCGCTGGGCCAGGCGCTGGCGTTGTGGCGCGGGCCCGTCCTCTCCGACCTGGTGGAGGAAGGTATCTGCTGGCCGGAGCTGACGGCCCTGCAGAACCGCCGGCTCGATGTCATGGAGGACCACTTCGAGGCCGCCCTCGCCTGCGGCCGGCACCAGCTGGTCCTGCCCGACCTGGAGAGCCTGGTGGCCGCCGAGCCGCTGCGCGAGCGCGCCTCGGGGCAGCTCATGGTCGCCCTGTACCGCTGCGGACGGCAGGCCGAGGCACTGGCCGTCTTCGGCCGGGTGCGCACCGCGCTCGTGGAGGGGCTGGGGCTGGAGCCGGGGCGCGAACTGCACCGGCTGCAGCAGGCGATCCTCACCCAGGACCCCGCGCTGGAGGTGCCTCGCGCGGTGGGCGACAGGGAACAGGCAGACCTCACCCCGGCCTCCCGGACCGCGCCGTACCCGCCCCCGCCCGGCGCGGCCCCCGCTCCCGCGGCGACAGCGACGGCACCCGCGGGTCCGGCCGCACGCGGTGCGTCGGCCGCACCCACCGGACCGGCCGCAGGCACGGAGCGGGGCACCCGCACCGCACCGGCCGCCGCACACACCGCGCCGGGCCCACCCACGGGCCTCGGGGCACCCACCACACCGGCCGTACCCACGGGCCCTGAGGTGTCCACCACTCCGGCCGCGCCCACGGAGCCGGCCGTGCTCACCCCACCGGCCGCACCTGCCGAGCCGGGCGCACGCACCGCCGAGGCCGCCCCCGCGATGCGGGCCGCATGCACCGATCCGCCCGCACACGGCGGGCCGACCGCAACCGCCGCCGAGGCCTTCTCCCCCGGCCGGCACGCGTCCCGTACCGCCAGCGTGGTCATGTTCCGCTTCGGACTCGGCGCGGAACTGGGCCGGGTGCTGGCCGAGGACCGGGACCGGGTGGTCGACGCGCTGACCCAGATCGCCCGGGAGAAGACCGAACTCCACGGCGGCCGGGTCACGGCCATGCTCGGTTCGACCGTGCTCTCCGTGTTCGCCGAGGGGACGGACCCGGCCGACCGCGCCGAGCGCGCGGTCCGCACCGCGGCCGCCGTCCGCGACAGCCTCAGCGTCCCCACCGGCACGCTCGCACCGCCGCAGGCCGCCGTGCGCGGCCTCACCGTGCACGCGGCCGTGG
>NZ_JBEXSH010001033.1:0-2860 GCF_040613555.1 Streptomyces sp. NPDC006265 | reverse complement strand
TCCATGTCGCCCACGAAAGCCCGGACCCCGGACAGGGCTCCGCCAACATCTATGTGCGTCCCGGCCACAGGAACCGCGGCGCCGGTTCGCTCCTGCTGCGCACCGCCGAGGAGCGTCTGGGGTGCCTGGGCGTCACGAAGCTGTTCACCTGGGTGCTGGACGAGCCGGACAACCGGGCCTTCGCCGAGCGGCACGGCTTCCGGGCCAGCCGTTCCGCCTGGTTCCTGCGCCTGGACCTGGCCGCCGGCACCCTGCCGCCCCGCGAGGACCTCCCGGCGGGCGTCGAGCTGCGCACGGCCACCGACTTCGCGGACGACCCGCGCCCGATGTTCGACCTGGACGCGGCGACGTCGTCGGACGAACCGAGCGACATCGACGTCGAGTTCACCGACTACGAGGCCTGGATCGAGGAGCACTGGAAGCACCCGCTCCTGAACCGCGACCTGACCACGGTCGCGGTCGTCGACGGCCGCCCCGCCGCGTTCAGCGTGGCGTACACCGACGGCGACTCCCGCTACGCCACCGCCATGACGGGCACCGCCCGGGAATTCCGCGGCCGGGGCCTGGCGAAGCTCGCCAAGAACGATTCCCTGCACCGCGCCCGCGCGGCGGGATGCACGGAGGCGTTCACCGGAAACGACACCGGCAACGAGCCGATGATCGCCATCAACAAGTGGTTCGGCTACGAGATCTGTGCGAAGGAGGTGCGCTATGTCCGCGAACTCGGCTGACCGGCCGCCGCAGCTGGAGGTCGTGCTCGTCAAGGCGGGCCGTACGAAGATCCGTTACACGGGCGAGCTGCTGGCGGACGACGGCACACGCCTCGCGGTCCGCGCACCCTGGGCGGGCTCCGGCGTCCGCGACTTCGGGTTCGTGCGCTTCGAGCCCGGGGACGTCTTCACGGAGTACTACTGGCGCGACCGCTGGTACGCGGTGAAGGAGGTCCGCTCCGCCTCGGGCGCGCTGAAGGGCTGGTACTGCGACGTCACCCGCCCGGCGCGGCGCTCCGGTGCGGAGCTGGTCGTGGAGGATCTCGACCTGGACCTGTGGCGCTCCGCGGACGGCACGGACGTACGGCGCCTGGACGAGGACGAGTTCGCCGAGAGCGGCCTCGGCGAGTCGGACCCGGAGGCGGCGCGGGCCGCCCTGGACGCGCTCGACCAACTGGAGTCACTGGCCCGGGGCGGCGGGCTCACCGCACTCCTGGCCTGACGGGCGGACCTCGGCGACCACCGCGTACCGCTCGTCCGTCACCTCCCCACCCCACAGCAGCGGGTCGTCCGAGAGCCGCTCCACACGCACCTGTCCGGCGACCTGGGCGAGCAGGCCGGTGAGCCGCTCGGCCGGTATGCCGACCGGCTCGATACGGCCCCACACGCCCTCGACCAGCACGAGCCTGCCTTCCGGCCGCAGCAGCCCGCGCCAGTGCCGCAGGGCGCGGCCGGGGTCGGGCAGGGTCCACAGCACGTGCCGGACGAGCACGGCGTCGAAGCGCTCTTCCCCGACCGGCGGTGCCGCCGCGTCACCGACGAGGAACACCGCGTCGCGCCCGGCGAGCTTCTCCCGGGCGAGCGCCACCATGGCCGGCGAGAGGTCCACACCCGTCACCCGGTGCCCCTGCTCGGATGCGAGGAGTGACAGACTGCCGGTGCCGCAGCCGAGATCGAGGACGTCTCCCGCCCGTCCGGGCAGCCAGTCGCGCAGCCGTCCGGCCCAGGCGCGGCGCACCTCGGGGTCGCGCAGGCCGTGGTCCGTTTCCTCGTCGAAGGAGGCGGCCTCGGCGTCCCAGTCCACGTTCGTCATGCGCCCAAGAGTGACACCCACCACTGACACTCGAATCGTGACTGCCGCCACTGACAGACCAGGAGCGATGAGTAACTCTCCCCCGAAAGGTCTACCTCCGTGAGAACGCGGAACCCGGTAGACCCTCAAGGAGGCAGCCATGCGCCGTGTGATCGTGCAGAAGCCCCTGAAGAAGACGGACGTCCGCCGGGTCCGCGAAGAGGCCGACGAGCGCCCCGCGGGGCGCCCGGAGGTCCGCAAGGACATCGCGCGCACCTGGTGGCCGGACGCCTGAGCGGCCGGTGCCGGTCATGAGACGCACAGCAGCAGCCGCCCGCGGGTGTCAGAGCAGCCGCTTGCGGTAGTGCACGCGGTCGTAGGGAGCGTCCACGCGGCGTTCCACCAGTTCGTAGCCGCATCTCGGATAGATCTTCTGGTTCTCCCACATCAGCGCGTTCGTGTAGAGCCTGACCTCGGGCAGGCCCAGCGCACGCGCGTGTGCGTCCACGAACCGCAGCAGCCGCCGTCCCATTCCCCCGCCGTGCGCGGAGGGGTGGACGGCGATGGTGTCGAGGAAGAGATGGTCCGCGAGCGCCTCGACCACGACGAGCCCGGTCACCGGTTCGCCCGTCACGAACACCTTGCCCGCGGCCACGTTCGCCGCGTGGTCCTCCTCCATGGGCCGCGGCACCCGCCCGATGCGCTCGATGCAGGGGCGGAAAGCCGCGTCGATCACGTCCGCGACGACCGGTACGTCGGCGGCGCCGGCCGGCCGGATCTCCTCGTCTGCCATGCCGCGACGGTACCTACCTGATGCCAGCCCGAACACTCCCTTAAGCGGGCCATAAGGATCTCCTCCGCCCGCTCTCAGCAGGCGATTTCGTGGTTCTCAGGGGCTAGCTTCGGACCACCCCACGGGGTCCGGCCCACCCGGACCCGGACCTGTCCCATGAACCGTTCGAGGAGTTCCCGCATGTCCGCACGCCGCCAGGTGACCACCGTCGCAGCCCTCGGCAGCCTCCCGCTCGCCCTGACCGCACTGACGGCGGCCCCGGCCGCCGCGCACGGTTCGATGGGC
>NZ_JBEXSH010001032.1:0-2862 GCF_040613555.1 Streptomyces sp. NPDC006265 | reverse complement strand
CGCCGCTCACCGCCACGAGACGGTCGTCGATCAGCGCGACGTCGACGCTGTGCACGCCGCCGGGGTGCGCGGCGAAGACGTGGGTGGGCCGGCCGGTGCCGAGTTCCCACACGGCGACGCGGCCGTCCGCGCAGCCCGTGACGACCCACCCGCGCTCGTCGTCGCCGCCCAGCGCGAGGCAGGTGATCACCCCGTGGCCCGCGGAGACCAGCTCGTGCAGCCGTCGGCCCTCGGCGAGGTCCCACACCAGGACGCGCCCCGCACGGTCGCCGCTCACGGCGACGCGCCGGGCTCCGGCCGTACCCGCGGCCACACAGGTCACCCGGTCCTCGTGCCCCGTCAGCGAGTGCAGCCTGCGCCCGTCGGCCGCGTTCCACACCTGCACCCGGCCGTCGTAGCAGCCGGTGACCGCCACGACGGTGCCGTCGTCCAGCGTCGCCGTGGCCACCGCCCGGACGAAGTCGGCGTGCGGGCCGAGGGTGCGGAGCCACTGTCCCGTCCGCACGTCCCAGACGCGGGCGTCCCGGTCCTCCCCCACGGCGACGGCGACCGGGGTGCCGTCCGGCAGGAGCGTGGCGGCCAGCCCGGAGAGCCGCACCATCGAGCTGTCCAGCCGCGTCAGCGTTCCGTCGTCGGGGTTCCACAGGACCGCCTGGTGGCCGTGCCCGGCGGCCACCGCACGGGTGCCGCCCTCGGGGAGGGAGACCGTGACGAGCATCCGGATCGGCCCGACGCCGGCCGCCTGCCGGCGGACCCGGCCGCCGGTGCGCGGGTCGTGGACGTACAACCGGCCGTCCTCACCTCCGGAGACGAGAACCCGGCGGCCGTCGGCGAGCCGTGCCGGCGCGACCGTCCGGGCCGGCCCCGACAGGCCGCCGAGGGTGCGCAGGAGCCTGCCGCCGAGCGGGTCCGACAGCCGCGTGCGGTGCGTGTCCCCGGTGCTGAGGACCACCCGCTCGTACCACCGCAGTCAAAGATCGGCTGACAAGCAACGCCTTCTCACCCCCCGTAGCTGCCCGCTCGACAAGGCGCACCCAATTCAGCGTATCGGGATAGTCGCCTGTCGGGCAGGGGATCGACGCCTCTCTTGTTGCTCATGCGGATCATCGGGCCCAAGGGTGCCGATCAGGCACGCACAGTACGCGGTCGGGGGACGCCCGGGGGTTGACACCGGGCACCCGTTCACTTTCCATCTGATCGGCACCCCGGAATGGCAGGGAAATGCGCTGGTTCGTTCGAAAGCCGTCTCAGGACTGCGGGCGGTCGGCCGCAACCACGCTGTGGTAGTGGCCGACCGGCTCCGATTCAAGAGTGACGGATGGAGATCGGGGCCACATTCCCGGCGAGGGCAAGGTCACAGCCGCCCCCTCTGCTACTCGTTCGTGTCCGTGACCTAGCATCCGAGCATGACGGTCCTGCCTGACGACGGGCTTGAGCTGGCCGGCGAGTTCCCTGACGTGCCCTATGAGCAGTGGCAGCGCCTTGTGGCGGGTGTGCTGCGCAAAGCGGGCAAGGACGTCGAGGGGGCCGAGGCCGAGGAAGCCCTGTCCACCGCGCTGGAGGACGGGTTGCGCACCCGCCCTCTCTACACCGCACACGACTCCGCGCCCGAGCCGGGCCTGCCCGGTTTTGCTCCCTTTGTGCGCGGCGGCCGCGCCGAGGGGAACACGGTCGGCGGCTGGGACGTACGGCAACGGCACACGGCGGCCGACCGTGACGCGGTGCTCGGGGACCTGGAGAACGGTGTCACCTCCCTCTGGCTGACGGTCGGGGAGGGGGGCATCGCAGTGCCGGACCTCGGCCGGGTCCTCGACGGCGTGTATCTCGACCTGGCGCCCGTCGTCCTCGACGCGGGGCGCGACGCCGAGCCCGCCGCGCGGGAGTTGCTGCGGGTGTACGAGGAGCGGGGTGTCGCCCGGGACGCGGCGCGCGGCAATCTGGGCGCGGATCCGCTCGGGCACGAGGCCCGTACCGGTCAGCGGTGCGACACCGGGCCTGCGGCGGAGCTCGCGCGGCTGTGCGCCGGGGAGTACCCGGGGCTGCGGGCGCTGGCCGTGGACGCGCTGCCCTACCACGAGGCCGGTGGTTCGGCCGCCCAGGAGCTGGGCTGCTCGCTGGCCACCGGGGTGGCGTACCTGCGGGAGCTGGCCGGGGCCGGGCTGGACGTCGAACAGGCCTGTGCGCAGCTGGAGTTCCGGTACGCGGCGACCGCCGACCAGTTCCTGACGATCGCCAAACTGCGGGCCGCGCGCCGGCTGTGGGCCCGGGTGACCGAGGTCTGCGGGGCGCCCCGCGCGGGGGCGCAGCTCCAGCACGTCGTGACGTCGCCGGTGATGATGACGCGCCGCGACCCGTGGGTGAACATGCTGCGCTCGACGATCGCCACGCTGGCCGCGGGGGCGGGAGGGGCCGACGCGGTCACCGTGCTGCCCTTCGACCACGCCCTCGGCCTGCCGGACGCGTTCGCGCGCCGCATCGCCCGCAACACCTCCACGATCCTCATCGAGGAGTCGCACCTGGCCCGGGTGATCGACCCGGCGGGCGGCTCCTGGTACGTGGAGCGGCTGACGGACGAACTGGCCCGTGCGGGCTGGGAGTTCTTCCAGGGGATCGAGCGTGCCGGCGGGCAGGCCGCCGCCCTGCGCTCGGGACGCCTCGGCCAGGACCTGGCCGACACCTGGCAGGCCCGGAGCGCCCGGCTCGCCAAGCGGCGCGAACCCATCACCGGCGTCAGCGAGTTCCCGTTCCTCGCCGAGAAGCCGGTGGTGCGCGAGAGCGCGTCCGAGCCGCGGTCCGGCGGGCTATGTTCCCGGCGGCGCCTCTGAGGCTGTGAGCCTGGTCTGCGATCTCCTGCGAGTCGTG
>NZ_JBEXSH010001031.1:0-2868 GCF_040613555.1 Streptomyces sp. NPDC006265 | reverse complement strand
GTGCAGTCGGCGGGCTGCCAGGCGTCGTCGGGGCCGCCCGGCCAGGTGTGCGGGCCGGTGCCGAGGGAGACGCCCATGCGGGGCGGCGCGACGGTCGTACCGACACCGCGGCGGCGCTGCAGCCTGCCTTCGAGTTCAAGCTGCTCCAGTGCCTGGCGCAGCGTGGCGCGGGCGACGCCGAAGCGGGCCGCGAGGTCGCGCTCGTTGGGCAGGATCTCGCCCACCGCGAACTCCGAGTCGAGCGCTTCACTGAGCACCGTCTTGAGATGCCAGTACTTCGGTTCCTGCACCGATTCCAGCTGCGTGGTCCCCACCCTGTCCTCCGCAATCGCCGTGGTCGGCGGCGTTTCAGCGCCCTTGTTTATTAAAGGTTGTTGCACTTCTCTGCGACCATAGGGCGGCCCTGATCCTTGGTCAAGACCAATGGCCGGGAACGTTCACGGGGCGGGTACGCGGCGCCGCTGACCGGCCCGGCGGCGCGTCTAGGCGGCCAGCGACCGCAGCTTGTCGGGGTTGCGGACGATGTAGACCGACTGCACGCGGCCGTCGGCCACGTCGAGTTGGAAGACGGAGTCGGGTTCGCCGCCGGACAGGATCAGCGCGGCCGGGCCGCCGTTGAGCTCCAGGAACCGCACGGACAGGCCCGGGAGGCTCTTCTGTGCGACGCCGACGAGGAAGCGGCCCGCCTTGTCGGCGGTCTGCAGGACCCGCAGCGGCGCCTGCGACTTGCCGCCGCTGTCACCGACGAGCCGGACCTCCGGGGCGAGGAGCGCCATCAGGCCTTCGAGGTCGCCGTCGGCCGCCGCGGCGAGGAACCGCTCGGTGAGGTCGCGGCGCTGGGCGGGATCGACCTCGTAGCGGGGGCGCCGCTCCTCGACGTGCTTGCGGGCCCGCCCGGCCAGCTGGCGCACCGCCGGTTCGCCGCGGTCGAGCATGACGGCGATGTCCGCGTAGGGGAAGGCGAAGGCCTCGCGGAGCACGAACACGGCCCGCTCCAGCGGTGACAGCGACTCCAGCACCACGAGGACGGCGAGGGAGACGGAGTCGGCGAGCACGGCCCGCTCGGCGGTGTCGGGCACGGTGTCGCCGAAGTCGGTGACGTACGGCTCGGGCAGCCAGGGGCCGACGTACGTCTCGCCGCGTGCCTTGATCTGGCGCAGGCGGTCGATGGCCAGCCGGGTGGTGATCCGCACGAGGTAGCCGCGCGGTTCGCGCACGTCGTCGCGAGGTGTGCCGGTCCAGCGCAGCCAGGCCTCCTGGACCACGTCCTCCGCGTCGGCGACGCGTCCCAGCATGCGGTAGGCGACGCCCAGCAGGACGGGGCGGTGCGCTTCGAAAACGTCGGTGGCGGTCTTGGTGGTCACGGCTCCATCCCAGCCCACCGATGGTGCCCTGTCCAGGCGGAACCGCCCCTTCCCGGACAGAATGGCCGGCAGGACGCCGATGATCGGCGGCACGGCTGCGGAGGTGGCGATGCGGTACGCGGTGCTGGGCACGGGGCAGGTCGGGCGCACGCTCGGCGGACGGCTGGTGGAGCTGGGCCACGAGGTGCGGCTCGGCTCGCGCACACGGGACAACACGGCCGCCGTGCAGTGGGCCGCTTCGGCCGGCCCGAGGGCGGGCGCGGGGACGTTCGCGGAGGCGGCGGAGTTCGGCGAGGTCGTGGTGAACGCGGTCGGCGGGCGGGTGGCGCTCGCCGCGCTGGAGGCCGCCGGAGCGCAGAACGTCGACGGGAAGGTCGTCGTGGACGTGTCCAACCCGCTGGCGTTCGAGGAGGGCGAGCTGCGGCTGTCCCCGGTCGAGTCGGACAGTGTGGGCGAGCAGATCCAGCGGGCGTTTCCGCACGCGCGTGTGGTGAAGTCGCTGAACACGGTCAACCACCGGGTGATGGTGGATCCGGCCAGTGTGCCGGGCGAGCACCACGTCTTCGTCTGCGGAGACGACCCGGGCGCCAAAGAGCAGGTGACTGCGCTGCTCGGGGAGTTCGGCTGGCCCGCGGAGCGCGTCCTCGACCTGGGCGGCATCCGGGCGGCTCGCGCGGTGGAGATGTGGCTGCCCCTGTGGGCCGGCCTGTTCCAGAAGTTCGGGCACGGTGAGTTCAACCTGGAGGTGCGGCGGGCCCGTTGAGCGGCCCTGCGCCGTGAAGGTGGCGCCCCCATGGGGCTACCCGCGGGTAGCAATTGCTGACAAGCTGTCTACGGCGTCCGTCAGCGAGTACAGCCGAGGAGCACCCCATGTCCGCCACCGTCTCCTTCAAAGTCGCCTCCGCGCAGGGCGAGCAGAGCGTGACCCTGTCCTACACACGCCGGGGCAGCGGCGAACCGCTGCTCCTGCTGCACGGCATCGGCCACCACCGGCAGGCGTGGGAACCGGTGATCCCCGCGCTCGCGGCCGAACGCGACGTGATCGCCGTGGACCTGCCCGGCTGCGGCGATTCACCGGCGCTCCCGGACGGCATGGCGCACGACCTGCCCACGATGAGCACGGTCCTGAAGGCGCTCTTCGGGGCGCTGGAGATCGATCGGCCGCACGTGGCGGGCAACTCGCTGGGCGGCCTGCTGGCGCTGGACCTGGCCCGGGCCCAGCTCGTCCGCTCGGTCACCGCGCTGTCCCCCGCCGGGTTCTGGAACGAGGCCGAGCGCCGTTACGCCTTCACCGTGCTGTCGACGATGCGGCAGATCGCCCGGCGCCTGCCGCCGCCGGTGGTCGAGCGGCTGGCCCGCCCGGCCCTCGGCCGCACCCTGCTGACGAGCACCATCTATGCCCGCCCGGGCCGCCGTTCACCCGAGGCCGTGGTCGCCGAGACGCTCGCGCTGGCCCGGGCCCAGGGGTTCTCCGAGACGCTGCGCTCCGGCCGGACCGTGCAGT
>NZ_JBEXSH010001030.1:0-2868 GCF_040613555.1 Streptomyces sp. NPDC006265 | reverse complement strand
CCTCAAGGAACAGACGAAGGACCTCACCAAGCAGACCCGCTGGAAGTCGTACGGTCCTGCCCCGCCAGCAGACCCTGCGCGCCGTCGTCGACTGGTCGTGGGACCTGCTCGACGACGCCGAGCGGACGATGCTGCGCGAGGTGTCCGTGTTCGCGGGCGGCTGGGACCTCGCGGCGGCCGAGGCCGTGTGCTCCGGGCCCGCCGCCGAGCTGATCGGGGCGCTCGTCGACAAGTCCCTCGTCGTGGCGGCGCCCAGCGGGGACGACGGCTCCTCCGGCATGCGCTACCGGCTGCTGGAGACCATCCACGAGTACGCCGTCGAGCGCGCCGCCGACACCCCGGGGCTGCGCACCGCGGCCGAGCTACGGCACCGCGCGTGGGTGCGTGCGCTCGTCGAGCGGGCCGATCCGCTGCTGCGCACCGCCGGGCAACTGCCGTGGATCTCCCGCCTGGAGACCGAGCTGGACAACATCCGCGCCGCGCTCGACCGGACCCTCACCGCCGGGGGCGAGGAGGAGGCCGCTGCCCTCGCCGTGGCCATGGGCTGGTTCTGGTGGCTGCGCAACTACCGCCACGAGGGCATGGAGTGGCTCGAGCGGACGCTGCGACTGGGCGTGGCCCTGGACGCCGCCGGGCGGCCGGAACCACCCGGCTACGTCGAGCACTTCCTCACCGCGTCGGACGGGGAGGCGGGGCATCCGCTGCACGCCCTGCGGATGGATGTGCGCATGCTGCATCTGTTCTTCATGACCGAGGCCGAGTCGATGGAAGCCTTCGTCGACGAGCAGCGGCCGTACATGGAGCGGGTATGGGCCCACTTCGAGGGTGGCGGCCCGCACGCGGCCGGCATCCCCGGGCTCGTCGGCCCGATCCTCTCCTCCTACCTGGGCGATCAGTGCGAGGGCCGGACCGTCCTGGACGCAGCAGTCGCCAACTGCCGTGCGTACGGGAGTGACTGGGAGATCTCCGTCGCCCTGATGTTCCGTGCGCACACGGTCGTCGACGGACCAGGTGGCCTGGAGGGCGTCGACGACGACCTGGCGGAGCTGCGGATCCTCAGCCGCCGCGCGGGCGACCGCTGGCTGCGCGCCCAGGTGTGCAGCGCGGTCGGCGAGGCCGCCATGGCACGCAGCCGCTTCGAGGACGCCAAGGGGGAGTACGAGGAGGCGCTGCGGCTCGCGTACGAGGTGGGCGCCTACGCCGAGTCGCCGTTCCTCATCGCCCGGCTCGCCGAGATCGCCTACCGCGCGGGAGACCGGGTGGCCGCGACGGCGTCGCTGGACGAGGCCACGGCCGCCGCCGAACGGTACGGCGTGCGGGACTCCAAGGCGTACGTCCTGCTGATGCGCACCCAGATGGCGTTCGAGGACGGGCACATCGACCGGGCGCGCGCGTGGTGCGAGGAGGCCCGTGTGAACACCGCCCCCGGCACACCGCCGCCCCAGTTCGTGGTGATGCTGCTTCTGCTCGACGCCATGATCACCGCGAGGGAGACCGGCCGGCGGTCCGCCCTGCCCAAGCTGGCCGAAACCCTGCGCGAAGCCGTGGAGAAGCGGTGCTCGGACGTGGTCCGGGCCACGGTCGTGGACGGTGCGGCGGGGCTGCTGGCCGACCTCGGCGACTTGACGCCCTTGTCCCGAACACCGGTCAGTCTGCACCCGACCACTGACAGTCACCTCCGGAAGGGGCTCCGGCGCAGGTCAGCGGGGGTGTCGATGCAGTGGGCGCAGCGTCCCGCAGGGCGCCCGCGCAGGACGCCGGCCGGGGTGCCGGCCCGTGGGGACCGTCACGTCGGGTAGGTGCGCTGAGCATCCAGGTGCCGCCGTCCGTATGGGGAGAGCGGCGGGATGGTCGTGGGCTCGTGAGGAGGAGGCCTTCGATGGCGTTACGGGGTCCGAAGGTGTGGCTGTGGCGTTGGCGGCGCAATCCGCTCAAGCGCCGCGCCGACAGAGTGGAGGCCTGGGTCGTCCTGGGCATGTGGCTGCTCACCGTCTTCGTCGGGGTGCTGGCCGGGACGACGGTGAGCCGTTCCGTGGAGGACGGGTTGGCCCGGGAACGGGTCGAGTGGCGCCCGCTCGTGGCACGGCTCGCCGAGCGCGCTCCCGGAACGGCCTCCGAGAACGCCCATGTGTCCCGGGCCGAGCACGTGTGGGCGACGGCGCGGTGGACCTCCGCGGACGGCTCCAAGCACTCCGGCCAGCTGCGGGTCCCGGCGGGCAGCGCCGCCGGCGACCCGGTCACCGTGTGGACGGACCCCGAGGGGCGCCAGGTCACCCGGCCCGTCACCGAGCCCCAGGCCCGCGTACGGGCCTCCCTGATCGGCGGCGTGGCGGGCCTGTGCGCCGCGGTAGTACCCGTGGTCGCCGGCCGTGCCCTCCGCAGCCGCCTGGAGCGCCGCCGCATCGACCAGTGGGACGCGGAGTGGTCCCGCTTCGGCCCGATGTGGGGACGTACGGCGGGGTAAGGCCCTACGGGTACCCCTGCCCGGCCAGCGCCTCCCAACACACCCGCAGCAGCGCCAGGTCCTCGCGTATGCCGTGGCCGCCTGAGTCGCTGCGATGCCGCCGGGGAGCGGCGAGCTCCGCCCGGAGCGCGTCGTGCAGGGGTGCTCCCGCGGGTCCCAGTGCCGAGACGCACTCCGCGATCGTTCTGCGCGTGCGCGGGTGTTCCACCCAGGCGGAACGCAGGACGGGGAGGAACTGCTCCGGTTCCCCGGCGGTCCGCCACACCGCGCACGCGGCCGTGGTCCGCGCCCACCCGTCACCGGAGGCGGCCAGCTCGCGCAGCCCGGGCAGGGCCGGACGCGCCGCCGGGCCCAACCGCCCCAGTACGGCCGCGGCGTGACGCCGGTGGCCCCTCCCGGTGCCC
>NZ_JBEXSH010001029.1:0-2885 GCF_040613555.1 Streptomyces sp. NPDC006265 | reverse complement strand
GTGCAACAAGGGCCGCAACGACAAGCCGGGCGCATGGGGCTACGTCACCGTAAAGTCTCGACCTCGAGGCCGGGCAGGACCCGGCGCAGTCCGGCCGTGACCCGCTCGGCGACCTCGACGGCCGTCAGCGACCCCTTGAACTTGTCCGCGGCGACGAGCACCCGCTGTGTCCCACGGGTGCCGCTCACTGCAGCGTCCGCCACTTGCACTCCCCTTGCTCTCCGGGCCCTCACGCATGTCAAGGCCAGTCGCGCCGCTGTGACCTTAACCGGAGGACACCCCAGCCGTCAGCATCTGCCCAACCCGCGGACGACGCGCCCACAGCCACCGAAGCGGGTAGACCGTAACCATGGCCCCTGCGCACACCGACACAGACCTGGCCGGCCGCATCCTCGGCGGCTGGACGGGCCGCATCGCGGGAAACATGCTCGGCAAGCCGGTCGAACAGGGCGAGGTGTGGACACGCGACCGCATCGACCGTTACCTCGGACAGGCCGCGGCCCTCCCCCTCACCGACTACCTGCCCGAGCCGATCAGCGAGCACGACGGGTTCGAGCTGCGCCCCGAATGGCGCCAGTGCGTCCGCGGCCGCATCCACGGCAGCTGCCGTGACGACGACATCGACTACGCGATCCTCGGCCTCGACCTGCTGGAGACCCACGGCTTCGGCTTCAGCACGGAGCAGGTCGGCGACCTGTGGCTGCTGCGGCTGCCGTATCTGCAGACGTTCACCGCCGAGCGGGTGGCGTACCGCAACCTCGCGGGCGGGCTGAAGCCGCCGCTGACGGCGACGTACGACAACCCGTACCAGGAGTGGATCGGCGCCCTCATCCGCGCCGACGTCTACGGCTGGACCTGCCCGGGTGCCCCGCGCCGGGCCGCCTTGCTGGCCCGCCGGGACGCGGTGCTGTCGCACACCGGCAACGGGGTCTACGGGGCGATGTGGGCGGCGGGGCTGATCGCGGCGGCGTTCACGGCGCCCACCGTGCGGCACGCCGTCGACGAGGCCCTGGCCGTGATCCCGGCGAGCAGCCGCCTGGCTCGCACGGTGCGGCGGGTGGTCTCGCTGCACGAAACCCGCATGTCCTGGGAGGACACGCTCACCACGGTCACCGAGGAGACCGCCGGCATGGGCTGGATCCACACCGTCCCGAACGCGGCCGTACTCACGGCCGGTCTGCTCTACGGCGACGGCGACTTCACCCGCACCATCACCCTGACCGTCCGCGGCGGCCTCGACACCGACTCCAACGGCGCGACCGCGGGTTCGGTGGCCGGCGTGTTCTGCGGGGCGGCCGCCATCCCCGACCAGTGGAAGACCCCGCTGGAGGACACGGTCCGCAGCGCGGTGTTCGGCTTCGACGGGGTGCGGATCAGCGAGCTGGCGCAGCGGACGCTGCGGCTGGCGGAGCCTGCGGCCTGACCGCCGGGGCAGGGGGCAGGGTCCGGTGGTTACCCTGCACCGATGACCACTTCTCCTGATTTCGCCACCTACATCGCCTCCCTGCCCCGCGTCCTGGCCGGCGCCGCCGCGCTGTTCCGGGACGGCGAGGGCCGTGTGCTGCTCGTCGAGCCCAACTACCGGGAGGGCTGGGCGCTGCCCGGGCGGCACCGTCGAGTCCGACGACGGCGAGACCCCGCGGCAGGGCGCGCGGCGCGAGACGGCCGAGGAGATCGGCCTGGACCGGGAGCTCGGCAAGCTGCTGGCGGTGGACTGGGTGCACGGCACGGGCCGCCCGCCGCTGGTGGCGTACCTGTACGACGGCGGGGTGCTGAGCGAGGACGAGCTCAAGACGATCCGTCTCCAGGAGGAGGAACTGCTCTCCTGGCGGCTGGTCGCGCGCGGGGAACTGCCCGAGTATCTGCCGGGATCCCTCGGCGGCCGCGTCCTGGCCGCGCTGGACGTGCTGGCGGACGGGTCCGGCACGGCGGAGCTGGAGAACGGCCGGCGGGTGTTCTGACCCGTCCGGCCGCTCACCCCGCGGCGTCCTGTTCGATAACCGCTCGCCGCCGCGCCGCGGCCCGTCCTACTGTCGGTGGCATGACCAAACCGCTCGTCGCCCTGCTCACCGGTGCCGGCATCAGCACGGATTCCGGCATCCCGGACTACCGCGGGCCCGACGGGCTGTGGCGGCGGGATCCCGAGGCCGAGAAGCTCGTCACGTACGAGCACTACATGGGCGATGCCGAGATCCGCCGCCGCTCCTGGCTGATGCGGCGGGAGACGGGGGCGCTGCGGGCCGAGCCCAACGCCGCGCACCGGGCGGTGGCGGAGCTGGAGCGGTCCGGGGTGCCGGTGCGGGTGATCACGCAGAACGTGGACGGGCTGCACCAGCTGGCCGGGATGCCCGCCCGCAAGGTGCTCGAACTGCACGGGTCGGCCCGCAGTGTCGTCTGCACCGGTTGCCACGTCCGCGGTCCGATGGCGGACGCGCTCGCCCGGGTCGAGGCCGGTGAGGAGGACCCGCCGTGCCTGGAATGCGGCGGGATCCTGAAGCCGGCGACGGTGATGTTCGGTGAGCGGCTCGACCCCGTCGTCCTCGGCGAGTCGGCCGCCATCAGCAAGGCCTGCCAGGTCTTCGTGGCCGTCGGCACGAGCCTTCAGGTCCAGCCCGCCGCCGGTCTCGCCGGTGTGGCCGCCGACCACGGCGCCCGCCTGATCATCGTCAACGCCGAGCCGACCCCGTACGACGACCGTGCCGACGAGATCGTCCGCGATCCCATCGGCACGGCACTGCCGGAGTTGCTGCGCGGGCTCGGGGAGACCCCCTAGCTAGCCGCGGCAGGCAGCGTTTGCCCGTTGAGGAGCGGCGTCCGGTGCATGCTCTCGGC
Organism: Streptomyces sp. NPDC006265; assembly: GCF_040613555.1. Lineage (NCBI taxonomy): Bacteria > Bacillati > Actinomycetota > Actinomycetes > Kitasatosporales > Streptomycetaceae > Streptomyces > Streptomyces sp. NPDC006265. The sequence continues at coordinate 53 of NZ_JBEXSH010001029.1, read as the reverse complement.
GTGCCGGCCGGAAGCCCTCGTACTGGACGTACTCGGGGTTTCGGCCGGTGCGG
>NZ_JBEXSH010001028.1:0-2897 GCF_040613555.1 Streptomyces sp. NPDC006265 | reverse complement strand
GTTCGCCCCGTCACGACGCCCGGCACGCTCCCCCAAGCTCTCGACTCCGCTCGAGCAGGGGGTACCCCCACTCGCCGCACCGGACGCCGCTCCTTAACGGGCAAACGTTGCCTGATGCGGCACTAGCGACCGTTGTGCAGGGGGGGGCAGCGGCTGCCGTCGAGCCGATCACGCGCCACGTCGCGGACCTCCTCCCAGGTATCCGCACACAGCCGTTTTAGAACGTTTCTCGGCACAGGGCCCTCACCTGAAGCGAAGCCTGATGAACTCCTCGGCCGACTCGATCATCCCCCCGCGGCTGGCTCCTGGGCATCGGATTTCAGGTTGTGCCCCGGCGCTCAGCGGGAGTCGGCGACCGCCTGCGGGCCGGCCTGGGGTGTCTCGGCTCTCGCCGGGCCCGCGTTCGCCGCGAGCAGGAGGGTCGCGACGGCGACGAGGGCTGCGGTGAAGCCTCGGGCGTACCGCTCGGCGGTGCGTGTGCGTTCGAGCACGGCGACCTCGCAACTGGGGGCGGCGACTACGGCGGCAACGTGTTAAGCAGCTTCGACAATGCGGCTTAACACTCCGTTTAACCTAGGGGCAGTACAGGTCGAACGGCAAGAGGGGCAGGGGGAGTTGGCGTGGGGGAGCGTGATGATCCGGGGACCATCGGCCGCCGGGTGCAGCGGCTGCGTACGGAACGCGGACTGACGCAGCGGCAGTTGGCGGCGCCCGTGTACACACCGGCCTACATCTCCACCCTGGAGTCCGGCCGGGTGCGCCCCTCGGACGACGCCCTGCGGCATCTCGCGGAGCGGCTCGGCGTCGACTTCGACGAGCTCGCCGGCGGGCGCTCCGCCCGGCTCATCACCGGGCTGCGGCTGCGGCTGACCGAGGCCCGGCGTGTCCTCGCCGTCGGCGAGGCCGAGGCGGCCGCCGAGCAGTACGCCGAGCTGCTGGTCGAGGCCGAGGCACACCAGCTGGCCGCGGAGCAGTCCGCCGCGCTGCTCGGGCTCGGGGAGTGCGCCCTGGAGACGGGCGAGCTCGTGACCGGCCGGCAGTACTTCGAGCGGGCCGAGGAGTGTCTGGCCGGCTCCCCGCTGCCCGCCCGGGTCCCGGCCCTGCGCGGCCGGGCCGTGGCCCACTATCTCGCCGGTGAACTCCGCTACGCCGTCTACCTGCTGGAGACCACCCTCGACGAACTCAACCGAGGCGGCCTGCACGACCCGGACGCCCTCCTCCTGCTGTACGCCAGCGCCATCGGCCCGTACATGGACATGGGCGCGCACGCCCGGGCCGCTCAGGCCGCCGAGTTCGCCCTGGCCCTCGCCCCCCGGTCCGGCGACCCCGCCCTGGTCGCCCGGATGCACCGGTCCGTCGCCCGCACCCTGGTCGCCGAGGGGCGTCTCGCCGAGGCCGACGCCTCCCTGGCCAAGGCCGCCGAGCTGTACCGCACCCTGCAGATCCGCACCGAACTCGCCAACTGCCACTGGATGCGCGGCTACGTCTACGCCCAGGACGGCCAACTGGAACGCGCCGAGGAGGAGCTGCGGCAGGCCCTCGGCATGCTGTCGGCCCGGCGCGCCGCCCTCTACAGCAGCCAGGTCGCCGTGGAGCTGGCCGACGTGCTGCACCGGCGCGGCCGGTCCGACGAGGCGGCGGCCCTGCTGCACGACGTCCTCGGCCACCTGTCCCCCGAGCGCGGTGCCGTCCACTCCGCCGCCGCGCACCGCCTGCTCGGCATCATCGCCGAGGACGCCCGCCGCACGGAGGACGCCGAGGAGCACTACGTCCGTGCCCTGAGCCTGCTGGAGCGGGCGGGCGCCGCCGGTGACCTGGCCGACCTGTGCCGGCTGCTCGGCGACCTGCTGCGGCGGACCGGGCGGGTGGAGGCGGCCCTGGACGCCTACCGGACGGGCCTCGGGCACCGCACCGCCCCCGGCACCACCACCCTCGGGCCCGCGCCCGCACAGCCTCCCCTGTGAGAAAGCAGGGCCCTTGCACAGCCGTGCGGGTTAGCCTCCCACCCGGGATGTGAACGACCGGGGCGGGCGCGTGGAGAACCAACGGACGGTGGCCGACGGCATACGGCTGGGCCTGCGGGCCCTGGTGTACGCCGTGCTCGGCGGTGCCGCGCTGCTCGCCATCGCGACGGTGGTGTCGGTGCTCGGGCCCATGCCGGCGCTCGACCTGTACACCCCGCCGGTCGCGGCCTGGTGGACGGTGTTCACCGCGATCACCGTCCAGGGCGTGCCGTTCCTGCTGCTGGGCACGGTCGTGTCGGCGGCGATCGGGGCGTTCGTGCCCGAGCGGGTCTTCCAGCGGGTGCTCCCCCGCCGTACGGTGCTCGCCGTGCCGGTCGCCGGGGCCGCCGGGGTCGTGCTGCCCGGCTGTGAGTGCGCGTCCGTTCCGGTGGCGGGGAGTCTGATGCGGCGGCTCCGGCTGCCCGGGGAAAGCGATCGAGGTCGCCACGAGCACGACGGGGTTGATCGCGGGCGCCGACAGCAGGAAGTCGAGCGCCGCCGCCGGCGCGACCCCGATGGTCATCGGCCGGCTGCTCGCCTCGCTCGGGCACGGCCGTGGTGCTCACCGGCTTCGTCACCCGTGACGGCGACGGCACCTGGTACGTCACCCGCCTCCTCGTCTCCTGCTGCGCCGCCGACGCCACGACCGCCAAGGCCGAGGTACGCGGTGTGGAGGCGCCGCCGGTCGACACCTGGGTGACGGTCACCGGCACGTGGCACCCCGAGGGTGAGCCGGGCTCGACCGAAGCCTGGCCACCGGTCGTCGAGGCGACGTCCCTGCGGCGGGTGCGGCAGCCGGACAACCCGTACGAGAAGCGCTGAGACCCCGGCCCCCACGGCGCCGCCCCGCCCGGGGGTTTTGCCCCATCTGCAACGGGTAGTCGGGGCACGGTT
>NZ_JBEXSH010001027.1:0-2908 GCF_040613555.1 Streptomyces sp. NPDC006265 | reverse complement strand
ACCATGAGCCAGCTGGCGGCCGCGCTCTTGGTGCGCGGCGTCTCCACGGACCACCTTGTGGGGCTCTGCGCGGAACCCTCGGTGGACCTCCTGGCCGGCATCCTCGGCATCCTCAAGGCGGGGGCGGCCTACGTGCCGATCGACCCGCTCGCCCCCGTGGACCGCATGACCCACCTGGTCGAGGACAGCGGGCTGCGCGTACTGGTGACCACTGCCGAGCTGCACGCCCAGCTGCCCGGCATGGCGCTCGACGGCGTGGACGTGGTGCACGCGGAGACGGCGGGACCCGTCGGGGACGAGGGCGCCGCACCGGGCGCGCGGCGCCCCGACCCGGCCGTAGACCCGGCACAGCTCGTGTACCTCATGTACACCTCCGGGACGACGGGCAGGCCCAAGGGCGTCGGACTGCCCCACACGGCCGTGACCCCCTGGATGCGGTGGGCGCAAGACATCCGGCCCATCGGCGAGGGCACCCGGGTCGTGCACAACCTCGCGTACCACTTCGACTGGTCCGTGGAGCAGATGTTCCACGCGCTGACGAGCGGGGCCTGCCTGGTCATGCTGCCGCTGGACGTGCGCGCGGACCCCGAGGCCACGGCCCGGTTCGTGAACGAGCACGACATTCACATGCTGTACCTCACGCCCACCCAGATGCGGGCGGTCACCGGCGTGGGCGCCCCACTGCCGACCCTGCGGCACGTCTCCCTGGGCGGCGAGAACCTGAGCGGAGACCTGGTCGCCCGCATCCGCGAGGTCGTGTCGCCCGAGTGCCTCGTCTGGAACGAGTACGGCCCCACGGAGACCGCCGGTGTGGCGCTCGCCGGGCGCATGGGCCAGGCCGCGGAGGACCGCGCCTCGATGCCGCTCGGAGAGCTCGTCTCCAACGCCTCCTGCGCCGTCGTGGACCGCTGGGGAAACCAGCAGCCGATCGGTGTCCCCGGCGAGCTGCTGGTCGGCGGGGACGGCGTGGCCCGCGGCTACCGCAACCGTCCCGGCCTGACCGCCGAGCGCTTCGCCCCGGACCCCGCGAGGCCCGGTCGCCGCCTCTACCGGACGGGCGACACGGTGCGCTGGCTGCCGGGCGGCGAGATGGAGTTCCTCGGCCGCACCGACCACCAGGTCAAGATCCGCGGCGTACGGGTCGAGCTGGAGGAGATCGAGTCCGTGCTGCGCGGCCACCCCGGCGTGGCGAACGCGGTGGTGGTCCTGGAGCCCGGCGAGCGGCTCGTCGCCTATCTCGTACCGGCCCCGCAGGGCGGCCCGGACGATCCGGAGCTGCGCTCGTACCTGGCGCCCAAGCTGCTCGCGGTCATGCAGCCCGCCGTCTTCGTCCGGCTCGACACGATGCCGACCTCGGCCACCGGCAAGGTGGACCGGGCTCGGCTGCCCCGGCCCACCGACCAGCCCCCGGCCGAGGTCGTGGTGGTCCCGCCGAGCACCGAGACGGAGCTCGCCGTCGCCGCCGTGTGGAGCGAGGTGCTGAAGCGCGACGTGGTCGACGTGAACACCACCTTCTTCGAACTGGGCGGAGACTCGCTCACCCTGCTGTCCGTCGTGGAACGGCTGCGTGCATCCCAGGACCTGGAGATCCCGGTGCGCGCCGTCGTGGACACTCCGACCGTCGCGGGACTCGCCGCCCGGATCGACACACTGCGCTGGACCCTCGCGTCTCGGGAGACCTCCGTCGAAACGACCGGCGCGCGCGAGCTGGGTGAGCTGTGACCCCACACGTGTCCGAAAGCGTCGTCGACCTGCTGCTGTCCCTGCGCGCGCAGGGCATCGCCCTGTGGGCCGAGCACGGAAAGCTGCGGTTCGACGCCCCGGCCGGCGCGATGACCCCCGCCCTGCGCGAGAGGCTCGTCGCGCGCAGGGCGGAGATCGTGGCCTTCCTCGCCGAAGTCGACCTGGCCGAGCGCAGCACCGTGCGGATCGCCATGACCGACGGCGTGGGCCTGGCCGCCGACCTGTACCGCCCCAAACGTGAGGGCGTGGTGACCGAGGAACCCCTGCCGGTCGTCTGGTGCCACGAGCGTTACCGCCGGGCCGAGCATGTCAGCGGAGGAGTGCTGACCAAGCTGGACAGCCAGCCCTGGCTCAGGGAGCTCCTCCGGCATGGCTACGTGGTCGGCGTGGTCGATGTCCGGGGCGGCGGCGCGTCGGAGGGCACCCGTCCCGTCGAGTTCGACCCTCAGGAGGCCCGGGACGCCCACACGGTGACCGAATGGCTGGCGGAGCAGCCCTGGTCCACCGGGCGCGTCGGCATGTTCGGCATGTCGTACTCGGGGATCAGCCAGCTGCTCGCCGCCGGTACGGCACCCCCGCACCTGGCGGCGATCGTCCCGCAGATGGCGATGTTCGACCTCTACGCGTTCCTGCGCCCCGGCGGGGTCTTCCGGGACGACTTCGCCCGCAACTGGGGCGAGACCGTCCGCAGGCTCGACACGGAGGCGGGCGTCGCCGCTGCGGGGGAGCCGGACATCGACGGGCTCGTGGCCGAACACCGCCTCAACGCCCGGGTGTTCGAGCAGGCCGCGGCGCTGGAGTTCCGGGACAGCACGGACCGGGCGAGCGGCCTCGCCCTGTACGAGCACATCAACCCGGCCGCCGCACTCGCGGACATCAGCGCCTCCGGCGTCCCCGTGTGTCACCTGACCGGCTGGTACGACATCTGGGTGCGCGACACGACGCTCTGGTACCGCAACCTGACCAACCCCCAGCGCTTGGTGATCGGCCCTTGGAGTCACAACAAGTGGTCGGACGAGGACATCGCCCGTGAACACCTGCGCTGGTACGACCACTGGCTCAAGGGCATCGACAACGGGGTCACCGACGAACGGCCCGTCCGGTACTTCACCATGAGCGCACCGCCCGGCACCGAGTGGCGCACCGCGAGCCGGTGGCCGCCGCC
>NZ_JBEXSH010001026.1:0-2911 GCF_040613555.1 Streptomyces sp. NPDC006265 | reverse complement strand
GGTCACCTGGGCCTCCTCCGCCGGCCACATCGGCGAGGCGGCCGACGGCCGCGGCTATCGGTTGATGGTGCACGCCGGCGTCGGCGGCACCGGTCTCAGGGTGCGCCTGACGAACGCCTTCGGCGACGAGCCGGTGACGTTCGAGAACGTCCACGCGGGTCTGCAACGGGACGGCGCCGCCCTCGTCCCCGGCAGCAACAGGCGCCTGACCTTCGGCGGCGCCCGCTCCGTCACCGTCCCCGCCGGCGGCATCGTCTACAGCGACCCGCTGCCCGGCCACGTCCCCGCCGGGCGCACCCTCGCCGTCAGCCTGTACGTCCCCCGGGCGGACGGCGCGCTCACCGGGCACTGGATGGCGATGCAGACGTCGTACACCACCGACGGCGACCACAGCACGGAGGAGGGTGCGGCGCACTGGAAGCAGCGGACCGGCTCCTGGTCCTACCTCGACGCCGTCACCGTGCGCCCCCGCAAGGGGACGGGTGCGGTGGCCGCCCTCGGCGACTCCATCACCGACGGCTGGCATTCCACGATCGACCGGAACCGCCGCTGGCCCGACTACCTGGCCCGCCGGCTCGGCACATCCGGCAACACGGTCAAGGGAGTGGCCAACGCGGGCATCGCCGGGAACAAGGTCCTCCTCGACGGCCCCGGCGAGAGCGCCCTGAACCGCATGCAGCGGGACGCGCTGTCCCTGCCGGGCGTGCGCACGGTCTTCCTCTTCGAGGGCGTCAACGACATCAAGGCCGAGCCCGGCGCCACGAGCGCCGGACTGATCGCCGGGTACCGCAGGCTGATCGACCGGGCGCACGCGGCCGGGAAGTGCGTCGTCGGCGCCACGATCACCCCCTTCAAGGGCTGGCAGGAGTGGGACCCCGCCGGCGAGGCGGTACGGCAGCGGGTCAACGCCTTCATCCGCGACAGCGGGGAGTTCGACGGGGTCACCGACTTCGACCGGGTCCTGCGCAGCCCCTACGACCCCGAGCGGATCCTCCCCGCCTTCGACGGTGGCGACCACCTGCACCCCAACGACCAGGGGATGCAGGCGATGGCCGACGCCGTCGATCTCCAGAGCCTCGACTGCGGGACCGGCTAGGCCGTGTCCGCAAGGTCCCGCCTGGCTGTCTCACGACGCCCGGCCCGCCCGGCCCGCCCGGGACTGCGGTGCACGTCGGACGGTCAGCCGGATGTCGTGGGCTCCGGGGTGATCAGGCCCGCGCGGTAGGCGATCGCCACGGCCTCGCCGCGGCTCGACGCGCCCAGCTTGGCGAGGATGTTGGAGACATGCACACTCGCGGTCTTGCCGCTGATGAACAGCTCCTCGCCGATTTGCCGGTTGCTGCGGCCGAGGGCGAGCAGCCGCAGCACGTCCTGCTCGCGCGAGGTGAGCATGCCGGCGCGGTCGTCGCCGCCCCGCGTGTCCGAAAGCCGGCTGCGCCGGACCAACGCGTCGACCTGCTCCCGCAGCGAGGTGGCACCGAGATCGTCGGCGCTCTCACGGACCGCCCGGGCCTCGGCCGCCGCCTCCTCACGACGCCCGGCCACCACCAGGGCCTCGGCGTACCGCAGACGGCAGCGCGCCAGCTCGTAGACGTCGCCGTAGCCGAACGCCGTCACCGCCTCCGACCAGGCCGCCGCGTCCGGCCCCTTCACGGCCCGGACCCACTCCGCCTCCGCCCGGGCCAGCCAGGCCTGCCCCTCCGGCCCCTGGGGTGTGCCGTCCTCACCGTGGACGGCGACGGCCCGCGCCAGTTCCACCAGTTCCGTCGCGGTGCCCGTCCAGCGGCGGACCCCGGCCTCGTCACCGCTCAGCCGTAGCCCGGCGGCCGCGTCGGCCACCGCGGACAGCGCCAGGGCGGCGAGCCGGACCGTGACGCCCGGGCGGGGGACCGCCTCGTCGGCCAGGGCCGTGACCGTGGACCGCATCCACCGCACCGCGTCCTCGGGATCGCCACGCAGCGCCGCGGCGTCGGTGAGAACGATGCCCGCGACCAGGGTGGCCATCCAGTCGAAGGGACCCTCCAGCAGGGCGCGCGCCCGGTCGGCGGCCGCCAGATCGCCACGCGCCAGCGCCACGTACAGCGCGGGACCGAATGTGTAGCCCCCGGCCGCCGACGGCACCCCGGCGTCGGACGCCGCCGCGCGCAGGCACTCGTCCCAGCGGCCCAGCACATGCAGCACCAGCAGCCGCAGGTACCGCATCTCCAGCGGGTACGTCGAGGACAGCAGCCCGGCCTGGCGGGCCCGGTCCAGGCCCTCGGTCAGCCAGGGCACGCACTCCGCCAGGGCACCGGACTCGTAGCAGCCCATCGCCAGGTTGAACAGGGCCCGCAGCTCCACGGGTGCGTTGCCCGAACTCCGGGCCAGCGCACGGGCCTTGACCAGCCGCTCGCGTCCCTCCGCGCCGCGTCGCCCGGCCCCGTCGAAGACGGCCAGCGAGATCAGCAGGTCCGCCTGGGCGTCGGTCACCCGCAGTTGCTCCGCCACACCCAGGGCCCGGCGGGCGACCCGCAGCGCGGTCTCGTTCTCCCCGACGTGGCGTGCGGCCAGGACATGGGTGGCCGCCGCCCACACCCACGTACGCGACGGAGGGTCCTCCGGGATCATCGCCAGTGCCTCGCTGCTGTAGGCGAACGCCGCAGCCAGGCTGTCCACGCTCAGCAGGTTCCCGGCGAGGGTGTAGCGGACCCGCGCGGCGAGCTCGGAGTCGGCGTCCTGGCCGAGTTCCGCCAGTGCGGACCGGGTGAGGGCGACCGCGCGGTGCAGATGGCCGGCGTGCGCGGCGGCCGCCGAAGCCCGCAGCGTCAGCGTGACCCGGTCGACACCCCCGCCCGACGGCCGGGCCTCGGGGCCCACCGCCGGCCACAGGTCCAGGGCGGCTTCGAGATGCCGCTGCTCCTCGGCCGGCGCC
>NZ_JBEXSH010001025.1:0-2918 GCF_040613555.1 Streptomyces sp. NPDC006265 | reverse complement strand
GCCGGGTGCGCTTGGGAGCCGCGTCCTCGGTCACATCGTCGGACGCGGCGGGCGAGACGGCCTCGGCCGGCTCGGAGTCGGCGGGACTGCCCGAGGCCGCCGTGACCACGGTCTCGGCGGCCTCGGCGGCCTCCGGAGCGCCGACGGGCGCGGAAGCGCGGCGCACGGCGCGACGCCGCTTGGGCGGGGCCGGCGCGGCAGCCTCGTCGCTCTCGGGAGCCTTGTCCGCCTCGGCAGCTGCTTCCCCGACCTCGTCGGCCTTTGCGAGGTCAGTCGCGAGATCCTCGGCCTCGGCGGCCGGTATGGCCGGCGCAACGGTCTCCACCGGCGCGTCGGAGGAGGCACCGGTGGGTGGTCCCGCCGGGCGGGACGCGGCACGCCGCCGCCGGCGGGGCGGCAGGGTGTCGCTGGGAGTGTTCTGTTCGGAACCCTCTGTGGGTTCGGTCGGTTCGAGCATGCGGGCTTATCTCCCGTCAGGCTCCCGGGCGCCGCGCCTGGTCCGGCGATGCCGGTGACGTCCGCGGCGCGCGCTGTGCGCGTTCGCCGCCGTCCGGGGCGCGGGCGCCGCACGGGAGCTCTCTGTGTCCTGTCTCGCCGGTTCCGTACGCCGAATGCGTACGGCCTGGCGAAAGTCTTCTGGGTCGGTGCGCTGCCCGACCCAGGTGGCTCCCGAGTCCGAGGGCGGCGCTACGACGTCCGTCCCTACGCGGGACCTTCCTTACGCCGACGCCGTCGCGGCGGCAGTCGGTTCGGCCGTTGAGTGGGCCTCGACTGCCTCGCGGTCGGGCGCGAGCGGGTCGGTCACCGTGCCGGTCTCTTCATCGAACAGCCCCTGCGCCAGCCTGGTCACCGCAGCGGGGACCGGCGGCGCCAGGTCGGCCACGGCGCGGAGACCGGACAGGACGTCGTCGGGTCGTACGGCAGGCGTCACGTGCCGAACAACCAGCCGCAGTATCGCACAGGGCTGGTCGGTCGGCCTATCAGGCTGCGAACTGTGCGTTTCCTCCGGGCCGCGGACCTTCAGGCTCGCAACCGCGGAGCGGGCGTCGAACGTACGGACGCCGTTTTTGGCGAGGCGCTGGACCTCGACGGTCTCGGCCGCGTTGAAGGCGTCCGCCGCTCGGCGGGCCTCCTCCGGCGGTACACCGTCCAGCCGGAGCTCCCAGACGGAAGCCGTCAGCCGGTCGGCGAGTCCCGAGGTGCGGGCCTCGACCGCCTCGGTGATGTCGAGCCCGGTGGGCAGCGACTCGTCGAGGAGGGCTCTGAGCTGCTCCGGGTCGCGCGGCGCGGTGAGCGCGATCTCCAGGTATTCCGCCTCACTGCCCGTGCCGGTGGGTGCGGCATTGGCGTACGACACCTTCGGGTGTGGTGTGAAGCCCGCCGAGTAGGCCATCGGCACCTCGGCACGGCGCAACGCACGCTCGAAGGCGCGCTGGAAGTCACGGTGGCTGGTGAACCGGAGGCGGCCGCGCTTGGTGTAGCGCAGTCGGATGCGCTGCACCGCGGGTGCGGGCGGCGGGCCTTCGGGCTGTCGCTTGCCCAGTGTCGTTCAGTCCTTCGTGAGAGCGGTCGTACTGCTACCAAGAGTACGTGCCTCGGGCCCCGATGGTTCCCTCCGGCCGACCGACCGCGGCTGCCGCGGCTCGCCGAAGAGCATCCGCCGGAAGTCGGCGCGGGCCTGACGTACGGACTCCCGGGCGGCGGCCAGCGCCTGCCGGGTGGCCCGTCCCACGCTGCGGGCGGCCTCGGCCGCGGGCCGCAGGACGGTGTCCCGCACGACGTGCCCGACGGGCGTCAGCACGCTGCGGTACACCCACCGCACCGGTTCGACGAAGATCCACCGGAGGAGGGTGCCGAGGAAGCGCCCGACGGCGAGCGAGATGTGCCCGGCGACGCGCCAGGCGTGGCCGAGGGCGTCCCACACCTCCCGGCCGATGACGGCCAGGACGCGTCCGACCGGCGTGAGGACCCAGCGCCAGAGGGCGAGCGCGGGCAGGACCAGCAGGATGCGGGCGATCCAGTAGAAGGCCGCGCCGATGCCGGTGACGATCAGGCTCACCAGCCACACGAGCCCCTTGGCGCACCAGACGATCGCGCGCCCGACGGGCGCGAGCACCCAGGTGTACAGCCAGACGGCCGGTACGACGACGAGGTACCTCGCAAGCCGGGCCAGGACCGTCCAGACACCGATGCCGAGCGCGGCGAGCCCGGCGCCGAGCCCTTTCAGGACCCACGCGATTGCGTGCCCGACGGGCGCGAGCAGGTGGGCGTACACCCAGCCGAGCGCGGTTCCCGCGCCCCTCGCGAGCCAGGCGACGGCCGCCCCGACGCCCCGGGCGGCCCACGCGAGCGCGTGCCCCACCGGTGTCAGGACGTAGCGGTACAGCCAGACCAGAGGCACGACGAGGAGGACGTTCCCGAGCCATCCGAGTGCCTTGCCCACGGGGACGGCGACATAGCGCCACAGCCCCACGAACGGCCAGACGAACACCGCCCGTCCGAGCCACAGCAGCGCCCGGCCGAGCGGCCGCAGCAGTGCGTCGTTCAGGAACCGGCCGATGACGACGAGCGCGTCCCACAGCATCCGCACGGGAACGACCAGGACGAGCACGATGATCCGCACGGGAATCCGGATCGCGACGGCGAGACACCCCTCGGCCGCCTCCGGCTCGCGCCGGACCTGCGGCTCGACCGGCCGTTTGCGCAGATCGACCCGTGTCTCGGAACTCTCGCGGGGATGCTTCTCCAGATCCATACCGTCGTAGACGCCTTCAGTGGCCCGTCCGGATCCAGCACCGCACAACCCCGCCCCGTTCTGCCGCGATTCCTCCACTCGGCCGCAAGATCATAGGGCTCACGCGGGGGCGATCCGCGCCTGCTCCAGCCGGTCCTCCGGCGCCCGCGACCGCAGGAACTCC
>NZ_JBEXSH010001024.1:0-2921 GCF_040613555.1 Streptomyces sp. NPDC006265 | reverse complement strand
GGCCAGCACCAGGGCCACCTGGCGGTCCAGGTCGTCCGAACAGGCCCCGGGGGTCGCGACCGTACGCAGCGCCACCGGACGCTCGGCCAGCGCCGCGAGCCCCGACGCCAGCAGCGCTCCCGGTGTCTGCCCGCCCCGGTGCACGCCCTGGCCCGCGGCCGTGGAGTCACCCAGCATGGTCAGCCTCAGCGGTGCGTCGGCCGGACCGGCGTACGCACGGCCGTACAGCCCGTCCGCGTGCGGCACATGAGGAGACGTGCCGTTGCCCACCCGGCGCCGCGCCAGCTGCACCTCGGCCAGCACCAGCCCGACCGCCGCCGCCCCGGCCAGACCGACCCCGCCGCCGCCGTATGCCGCGCCGGCGGCGATCCGCCGGGCCACCCTCGCCCTCGACATGCTCGTCATGCGTCGCTGCCACCTCCTCGAACCCGTACACCCAGTGCTTGCCCCGTACAGCCCGTCGCCCAATCTCAACAGGGAGTGAACGACCGTCACGGACCACGACAAGGTCATAGGCTGGCGGCACCACTCAGACCACTTCTGCGGCATCCGGAGACAACGGTGCAGTTCCACGACTCGATGATCAGCCTCGTCGGCAACACCCCGCTGGTGAAGCTCAACAGCGTGACCAAGGGCATCAGGGCGACCGTCCTGGCCAAGGTGGAGTACTTCAACCCCGGCGGTTCCGTGAAGGACCGCATCGCCCTGCGCATGATCGAGGCGGCGGAGGAGAGCGGCGCTCTCAAGCCCGGCGGCACGATCGTCGAGCCGACCAGCGGCAACACCGGCGTCGGGCTCGCCATCGTCGCCCAGCAGAAGGGGTACAAGTGCATCTTCGTGTGCCCCGACAAGGTGAGCACCGACAAGATCAACGTGCTGCGCGCGTACGGCGCCGAGGTCGTGGTGTGCCCGACCGCCGTGGACCCCGAGCACCCGGACTCGTACTACAACGTCTCCGACCGGCTGGTCCGTGAGACGCCGGGGGCCTGGAAGCCCGACCAGTACTCCAACCCCAACAACCCGCTCTCCCACTACCACTCGACCGGCCCCGAACTGTGGGAGCAGACTGAGGGGAAGCTCACCCACTTCGTGGCGGGCGTGGGCACCGGCGGCACCATCTCCGGAACCGGCCGTTACCTGAAGGAGATCAGCGACGGCTCGGTGAAGGTCGTCGGCGCGGACCCCGAAGGCTCCGTCTACTCCGGCGGCTCCGGCCGGCCCTACCTCGTCGAGGGCGTCGGTGAGGACTTCTGGCCGACCGCCTACGACCGGACCGTCGCGGACGAGATCGTCGCCGTGTCCGACAAGGACTCCTTCCAGATGACCCGACGCCTCGCAAAGGAGGAGGGCCTGCTCGTCGGCGGCTCCTGCGGCATGGCCGTCGTGGCCGCGCTGGAGGTCGCCGAGCGGCTCGGGCCGGACGACGTCGTGGTGGTCCTGCTGCCGGACAGCGGCCGCGGCTACCTCAGCAAGATCTTCAACGACGAGTGGATGGCCGACTACGGCTTCCTGGAGGACACCGGCCCGAGCGCCCGCGTCGCCGACGTCCTGAACGACAAGGAGGGCGACCGCATGCCCTCCCTCGTCCACATGCACCCGGAGGAGACGGTCGGTCAGGCCATCGACGTGCTGCGCGAGTACGGCGTCTCGCAGATGCCGGTCGTCAAGCCGGGCGCCGGCCACCCCGACGTGATGGCGGCCGAGGTCGTCGGCTCGGTCGTGGAACGCGATCTGCTGGACGCGCTGTTCAGCAAGAACGCCTCGCTGGAGGACCCGCTGGAGAAGCACATGTCCGGCCCGCTGCCCCAGGTCGGCTCCGGCGAACCGGTCGCGGACCTGATGGCCGTGCTGGGCAAGGCGGACGCGGCGATCGTCCTCGTCGAGGGCAAGCCGACCGGTGTGGTCAGCCGGCAGGACCTGCTGTCCTTCCTTGCCCGCACGGGGAAGTGACGGCCAACTTCCGGTGAACTGCCCGTGTATCGGGTGAACTTGCGGCGTCCGTGATCTTCGCGGACGTCGCGGAACCGGTACGCGGGTGTCACGTTCGCGCAGCACCCGCTTAACACGCGTCCTGCACATTGGTGGATGTCGGCAAGGGGCGGGAGCGGCTCCCCGCCCGGGCCGGCGCCGAACGGCGTCACAGGACCTCCGGAGCGGCTCCCGGACCTCCACGGACGCCATGGACGCGCAAGCCCAGGTCCTGACCGGGCCCGCGTCCTTCGCGGGGACCGCCGTCGTCCCGCCCCCCGTCCACGGGGGTGCGGCGGTCCCCGCGCATTTCTTCTTGCGCCCACGAGACCGTCTCCGCTTGCGCCCAGGGGCCGCCGTCTCCGCTTGTGCCCAGATCGTGTCCGCGAAGTCGCGCCTGCCCCGCGGGGTCTGGCAGGCTCCCCTGAGCTCTCGACTCCGCTCGAGCAGGGGTACCCCCACTCGCCGCACCGGACGAAGCCCCGAGTACGTCCAGTGCGAGGGACTCCGCCCGGCACGCCGAGAGCACGCACCGGACGCCGCGGGGCCCGCCCTCCGGGCGAACGACGGGACCTCGCGGACACGACGGGACCTCGCGGACACGACCTAGGAGACCGTCTCCGCCTTCCAGCTGCCCAGCAGCTGGAGCCTCTCCGCCGTCTCGGAAGCGGGCTCGGGCGCATACACCACGATCGTCTGGTCCGGCGCCGCCGGGATCGTGAGGGTTTCGAAGGGGAGGGTCAGCAGGCCCACGACCGGGTGCCGCAGGAGTTTCACACCGTGGTCGCATGGCTTGACCAGGTGGTCCACCCACAGCCCGCGGAACTCCTCGCTGGCCCGGGCGAGTTCGGCGACGAGTTCCCCCGTGGCGGGGTCGCCGGGGTGGTGGCCCGCCTGCAGGCGCAGGTGCGCGACCGTCTGGGGCCCGGCTGAGTCCGGATCCGTCCAGATCG
>NZ_JBEXSH010001023.1:0-2923 GCF_040613555.1 Streptomyces sp. NPDC006265 | reverse complement strand
GCCTTGGCGTGCTCCGGCTTCAGATCGTCGGCGTTGAACGGGGCGGGGCGGGGCTCGTCATGGGCGAAGTACTCGAGCACGGGCTGGCTTTCCTTCCTGTCGTGACGCGTTTCGACGAATCGTCGGAGGGAGGAAGTTACCTGACCCGGTCACCTCTATAGGCGGATCCCGGACGACTGGCGGTGAGGTTGGCCAGAAGTAGCTGCACGAAGGGGGTTGCCGCACATGTATAAGGGAGACAGGTCTAGTGCTGCACAAAATGTGCAGCACTCGAAGTGAAACGAGGAATCAGCCTTGAGTCACGTTCTCCCGCTCGCCAACGGCCTGCGCACCGATCACCCAGTGCCAGGGCTGCCCTTCATCGACGACTCCCACATCCCGCTCGACGAGGGTCCGGAGGCCATCGAGGCCATCGGCCGCAACCGGGGCCCGGGCATGTGGGGCCGCTTCGACATGGACCGCTCCGACAAGAGCTGGCGGGCCTTCACCACCGACCCGCTCAACCACGCGCTCGGCTGGGCGGTGCGCTGCCACCCCAAGTACGGCCGGACCGTGCTGCTCGTACACGACGGCGAGACCTCCGGCTTGCACACCGAGTGGGACGGCGAGACGCTGCTGTTCCGCGCCGGCGGCTACTGGTGGAACGGGGAGACGTGGTTCCGGCCCGGCCAGGTCTGGGATCCCGTCGCGCAGGACTACGAGCGGCGCAAGGCCCGCATGGCTGTCACCGTCACCGCCGTCGACCTGCTCGACGGCCGCGCCGATGCGGCCAAAGCGTACGTCGGCAAGGTGGCCACCTTCGACCCGGAGACCGCGCGGCCGGACAACTGGCCCGACCACCTGGCGCTGTGGGCGAAGCACCACCAGGAGCAGGACGACGCCCTGCCGCTGGAGCGGTGCGTGGTCGACGTCTCAAGCCCCGAACTGACCGGGGCTCAGCTGATCGGCGCCCCGGAGATGGCGGAGCTCGGCGGCATCACCGCCTCGACGCTGCGCGCCTACATCTCGCGCGGCAACAGCGAGGTCCCGCGTCCGCAGGCCGTCATCGGCGGCCGCGACCAGTGGGCCCGGGCGGTGGCCGACGACTGGGTGGAGGCCCGCAAGCGCTCCTACACCGGGGTCGGGGAGGCGATGGCCGCCGGTGACCGCGACGCCCTCTCGCCCGGCGCCGCCGAGGTGCGCGACCGGTTCACCGCCGACTTCCAGCACGCCCTGTACGACCGGCCCGACGTCCGCAAGCGGTGGGCGCTGCGCCACCGCAACAAGGAGTCCGTCACCCAGATCGCGGGCGAACTCGCCTGGTCGGTGGCCGCCGGCCTCGACCAGATCGTCCCCACCGAACACCTCGGACGCACCGTCCGGGCCGCGGTGCTGCACGACTTCGCCGAGACCGTCGAGATGTTCGCCGACACCGAGGACGGCGACAAGGACGCCGAGGCATCCCCGCAGTGGTGGCACCTCAACCTGACGCCGTCGGTGGGCAAGATGCTTGACTGGTACATCCGCTGCTTCCCCGGCGAGGCGTACGCCACCATCGGAGAGATCCAGCGCCAGGCCCACACGACGTGGAACATGCCGGCGGCGGACACACTGAGCGCCCTGCGGTCGGCGCTCTCGCTCGACGGCGAGCTGACCGAGCAGCAGCGCGAGACGTACTTCGCCCTGCTCGAGCCGCACGAGGACACCGACTGATTCTCGCCGCCAGATACAGGGGCCGGAGCCAATGACTGTGGCTCCGGCCCCCTGCCGCGTGACTGTAGCGGGCGAATCCCGCACGGCGATGCCCAGCTCGGGGCAGGCTCGCCCTGGCCCGGGTAGACGCCCTAGCCTGCCAAGGTGACCCCGATGGACTCCGCCAACACCACCCTGGACCACGTCTGGCCCACCGAGCTGCGAACCGACCGCCTCCTTCTCCGGCCAGTCACCCACGAAGACGGACTCCTCATACAAGAGCTCCTGACCGGCGACCGTGTCCGCGCACACCTCGGCGGTCTGGTCACGCAGGAGCGCGTCGCCGCCTGGCAGGCCGCCTACCCGACGACGGCCGGCGCGTGGACTGTCGTCCGCGTCGCCGATCAGCGGCCGATCGGGCTGGTGACCATTGGCGCCGACCAGAGGTGCGAGGGCCGCGCCGAAATCTCCTACCAGCTGCTCCCCTCCGCCTGGGGCGAAGGGCTGGGCAGGGAGGCCGTCGCCGCGGCCGTCAGCTGGTGGACGGACGCCGTCCCTGGCGGTGGCCCGCTGGTCGCGGTCACCCAGAAGGCCAACCTGGCCTCGTGCCGCATGCTGGAGTCGATCGGCATGATCGTCGTCGACGAGTTCGACGAGCACGGTGCGCGCCAGTGCCTCTACACCTCCGCGGGCGACCAGGACGACAGCGACCTGCGCTGGGTCCGCCTGCTCGCCGAGCACCGTGACGCCGTCGAACGCCGCCGAGGCGCCCAGGCACGCGCGACCGAGGCCGGCCAGAACCTTCCCGACGACCTCGCGGCGCTCACACCCGACGAACTAGCCCGGCTGTGCCCCGCCCGCCACGGCGCCCACGGCCGGATCTGCGCTCGCATGGCCGCTCACCCGCCTGACCTTCACCTGGGCCGGGCGCCCGATGGCGCGTGGATCGCCTGGCTGACGACGGCTGACGCCTGACCGGTCGCCCCGGCGCGGCCAAGGGGGTTCGTCGGCGCTCAGAACTCGTCGGCGCGCAGGGGGACGAGTTCGGCGACCTCGAACTGGGTCGTCTCCGGGTGTAGTTCGAGGAAGCGGGCGATGACCTGGGCGTGCGCCTGACCGGTAAACAGGTCCAGCGCCACGGGGTCGAGGGGACCGTCGTCCAGCTGCAGGTACGTCATGGCCAGATGGGCGCCGTGGTGCAGAGCGTCTTTCTGGGTGGGGTAGGTCCAGGTGCTCAGGTAGCGTTCCGGCT
>NZ_JBEXSH010001022.1:0-2923 GCF_040613555.1 Streptomyces sp. NPDC006265 | reverse complement strand
GCTGGCCCACCTGATGACGTCGGAGATGGGCAAGCCGCTTGCCGAGGCCCGGGGGGAGGTGGCCTACGCGGCCGAGTTCTTCCGCTGGTTCTCCGAGGAGGCCGTGCGGATCGACGGTGGCTGCGGTGTGCTGCCCGACGGCCGGAACCGCATGCTGCTCTCCCGCCGCCCGGTCGGCCCCTGCCTGCTGATCACGCCGTGGAACTTCCCGCTGGCCATGGGCACCCGCAAGATCGGCCCTGCGATCGCGGCGGGCTGCACGATGATCCTCAAGCCCGCCCCGCAGACCCCGCTGTCCAGCCTCGCGCTGGCCGGAATCCTCAAGGAGGCGGGCCTGCCGGACGGGGTGCTGAACATCGTCACCACCTCCCGTGCCGGCGAGGTGTGCGAGCCGCTGCTGCGCGGCGGCCGGATCCGCAAGCTGTCCTTCACCGGTTCCACCGCGGTGGGCCGGCTGCTGCTCGCCCAGTGCGCCGACACCGTCGTACGCACCTCGATGGAGCTGGGCGGCAACGCGCCGTTCATCGTCTTCGACGACGCGGACCTGGACGTGGCCGTTGACGGGGCGATGGTCGCGAAGATGCGCAACATGGGGGAGGCCTGCACGGCCGCGAACCGCTTCTTCGTGCACCGGTCGGTGGCCGACGAATTCGGACGCCGACTCGCCCGGCGGATGGGCGCGCTCGTGGTGGGGCCCGGCACCCGCAACGGCGTGGACGTCGGCCCGCTGATCGACGCGGCCGGACGCACCAAGGTGGAGGAGTTGGTGGCCGACGCGGTGGAGCGGGGTGCCGAGGTGCTCGTGGGCGGCCGCCGGCCGGAAGGACCCGGCAACTTCTATCCGCCGACCGTGCTGGCCGGTGTCGACCCCACAAGCCGTCTGATGGACACGGAGATCTTCGGTCCGGTCGCCGCGATCCTCACCTTCGACGACGAGGACGAGGTCCTGCGCCGCGCCAACGACACGCCCTGGGGGCTGGTCGGTTACGTCTTCACCCAGGGGCTGGACCGGGGCCTGCGCGTCAGCGAAGGTCTGGAGGTGGGCATGGTCGGCCTGAACACCGGCCTCGTCTCCAACCCGGCTGCCCCGTTCGGCGGGGTCAAGCAGTCCGGACTCGGACGCGAGGGCGGCCGGGTCGGGATCGACGAGTTCCTGGAGTACCAGTACGTGGCCGTGCCCGTGCGCTAGGGCCCTTCTGATGGATCTCCGCGGCGTCGCGATGCCCGGCACGCTCCCCCAAGCTCTCGACTCCGCTCGAGCAGGGGGTACCCCCACTCGCCGCACCGGACAAAAGCCCTAGTAACTCCGCTACGAGGGCTTCCGCCCGGCACGCCGAGAGCACGCACCGAACACCGCTCCTTCCTCCACGGAGATCCATCAGAAGGGCCCTGGTGGTGGAGGGGGCACCGGTACGTCTCGGCCCTCCGAGCCGGGATCCTGGCCGGCACCGCGCTTCGGGAGGGCGGGGCCGGAGTCGCGCGTGGATCACGCGGACCGAACAGATCGACTGCGACTTCCACCGCGCCGGCCGGCGCGGAGTCCCCTTCTGCAACGGCACCGCGTGGTTCCTGCCGTTCGGCGGTGCCTACTACACGGCCAAGGACAGGCTGCGCTGCCCCCCGCACCCCAGGACGGAGCGGAGAGGGAATGAAGACATGAATCAGTCTTCATGTGTTCCTGTATGGTGAAGGGGCCACGCGCCCCCGCCAGAAGGACCCTCGATGACCTCCACGCTCACGCCGCAGCCGGTCGAGCGGGCGAAGCCCGCACGCACCCGCCCGGTGGCCCGGCGGCGTACCCGCGTCCTCGCCCTCCCCGAGGCGCGCTGGGCCGCCGCGGCCACCGTCCTCTTCCTGCTCGCGCTGCCCCTTCAGCTGACCGACGGCCCGGCCTGGACATGGGGACCGCTGTACGCCCTGTCGTACGTCACGGGCGGCTGGGAGCCGGGATGGGAGGGGCTCAAGGCCCTCAAGGACCGCACGCTCGACGTGGACCTGCTGATGGTCGTCGCCGCGCTGGGTGCCGCCGCGATCGGGCAGGTCATGGACGGCGCCCTGCTCATCGTCATCTTCGCCACCTCGGGCGCGTTGGAGGCACTGGCCACGGCCCGCACCGCCGACTCCGTCCGGGGGTTGCTCGACCTGGCCCCCGCCACGGCCACCCGTCTGAGCCCCGACGGCGGTGAACGGGCCGTCTCCGTGGAGGAATTGGCGGTCGGCGACCTCGTCCTCGTACGCCCCGGCGAGCGCGTCGGCGCCGACGGCCGGGTGCTGGACGGGGCGAGCGAGGTGGACCAGGCGACCATCACCGGCGAGCCGCTGCCCGTGCCGAAGGAGCGGGGCGACGAGGTCTTCGCGGGCACCCTCAACGGCACCGGCGCGCTGCGCGTCCGGGTCGAGCGCGACGCGTCCGACTCGGTGATCGCCCGCATCGTCCGCATGGTGCAGGAGGCGTCCGAGACGAAGGCGCCCACGCAGCTGTTCATCGAGAAGGTCGAACAGCGCTACTCACTGGGCATGGTGGCCGCGACCCTGGCCGTCTTCCTGGTGCCGCTCGCCTTCGGCGCGCAGCTCACCGACGCGCTGCTGCGCGCCATGACGTTCATGATCGTCGCCTCCCCGTGCGCGGTCGTGCTGGCCACCATGCCGCCCCTGCTGTCGGCCATCGCCAACGCCGGGCGGCACGGCGTGCTGGTGAAGTCGGCCGTGGTGATGGAGCGGCTCGGCCAGGTGGACGCGGTCGCCCTGGACAAGACCGGCACGCTCACCGAGGGGAGCCCACGGGTCACCGACGTGCGGCCACTGCCCGGATCCGGCCTGGACAAGGGCGAGTTGCTGACACTGGCGGCCGCCGCCGAGCGGCCCAGTGAGCACCCGCTGGCCCGGGCGGTGGTGGACGCCGCCCGCGAGCGCGGCCTCGACC
>NZ_JBEXSH010001021.1:0-2934 GCF_040613555.1 Streptomyces sp. NPDC006265 | reverse complement strand
TGCGCTCCGGCCACGGCGCGGATGTGGTCGAGGTGGTCGGCGACATCGCGGACGGTCGGGCCGGTCTGCTCGGCGGTCAGCGGCACCAGACACAGACCTTGCCGCCGGTGCCCGCGGCCTGGGCCGCTTGCTCGGCGGACACCCGTGGGTCCGGTGCCTGGAGGAGGTACTCGTCGGGCTGTGTCTGGTAGATCTCCGGCGCCGCGGGCCCGTCGGGCTGCGGCGGACGGTCGAACCGCACGCCCGCGGCCGGCGGAGCGCCCTGGGCGGGCACCGAGCCGTTCATGGCGATGGTCGGGTTGTCCTCCGGCCGTGCCGGCACGGCGGACAGGTCGTATCCGCACGCGCCGCAGAAACGGTCACCCGACTCGAGGGGTTCCTCGCAGCTCGGGCAGGCGGACAACTGGGGCATCTGCGACATCAACTACACCCACGTCCGGGGGCGGTAACGATTTGCACGTTCCACCAGGTCGATCCTCTCCTCGCCGCCCCGCGCCAGCCGGGCCAGCATGCGGTACGAGCGTTCCAGACCGAAACGCAGGCCCCGCTCGTCCAGGCCACTGCCGAGCAGTGTCCGTCCCCCGGCGGTGGGAGGGGCGCAACCCTGGCCCCCGGAGAGTACCCAGTCGAGCGCGCAACCGAGGACTTCGGCCGACAACTGCTCCCGCCGCGCCGGATCCAGACCGTACGCCTCCAGCGCCTCGACCTGCGCCGCGGCGGCCGTCAGATCCTCCAGGAACGGCGCGTCGGAGGCGCTCGCCGTGCGCTGCCGCAGCCGCGCCCGGACGGCCGCCACGCGCGCGGCCGTGTAGTGGATGGAGGACTCCGGGACCGACTCCAGCGTCCGTACGGCACCGCGCCGGTCCCCGGTCGCCAGCTGGACGCGGGCCAGGCCGAACGCGGCGCTCACATAGCTCGGGTCGGTCGACCACACCAGCCGGTAGTACTCGGCGGCGTTGTCCAGCTGCCCCAGCACCTCCGCGCACAGGCCGAGCGCCAGCTTGGGCGCGATCTCGCCCGGGAAGGCGTCGTAGATCGCGTCGAAGGCGAGGGCGGCACCCTCGTCGTCACCGGTCACCAGCGCGGCCGCGCCCCGGTACCAGACCACCCGCCAGTCGTCGGGCCGCTCACCCTCCAGCGCGACCAGCGCCTGCAGCGCGGCGGCCGGCTCGCCCGTCTCCAGCCAGGCCCGGATCTGCCGCAGCCGCGTCTCGATCGACGGGGCGGGGGCGGCTGCCAGGGCGCCGAGGAGTTCCGCGGGGGCGGAGGTCATCAGGCCCGCCAGGAAACCGGCGTTGGGGTCGGTCGGGTCGACGCGCGGGACGGGCAGGGCGAAGGCGGCGGCGGGGGTGTCGACGGGCCTGACGAGGCTGTGCGGCATCGCGGGCCGCTGCTGCGGCAGGGCGGCGGGAGTGCCGCCGCGAGCCCGGGGCCGCACCACCCGCGCACCCAGGCGGGACACCTCGCCGTCCAGTCTGGGGAACAACACCGTGTCCGTGACCCGCAGTTCCGGTCCGAACAGCGTGGACAGGGCGGGGCGGGCGCGGCCTGTCTGGAGGGAGACGACCTCCCGCAGGACGCCCGTCAGCTGTTCGGTCATCTCCTGCGCGGAGGCGAACCGGCGGACCGGGTCGGGATCCGTGGCCCGGACCAGGAGCCGGTAGAACGACTCGTACTGCCGGAACACCTCGATGTGGTCCGGGTCGGGCAGGGAGTCCACGTAGACGTTCGTGTAGCCCTGGAAGTCGAACGTCATGACGGCGAGGGTGCGGGCGACGGTGTACAGATCGCTCGCCACCGACGGGCCCACCTCGGCCACCTCCGGGGCCTGGTAGCCGACCGTGCCGTAGATGGCCGACTCCTCGTCGTCCGTCCTGCGCACCGCGCCCATGTCGATCAGCTTCAGCTGGTCCTCGGTCTGGATCGCGTTGTCGACCTTGAAGTCGCAGTACAGCAGGTTCCGGCTGTGCAGGTGCCCGAGCGCCTCCAGCGCCTCGATGCCGTACGCGCAGGCCTGCTCCACCGGCAGCGGGTCGCGTCTGCCCTGCGCGGTGCGGCGGGCGTTGGCGATCTCCTTGAGGGACTTGCCGCCGACGTACTCCATGACGATGTAGCCGTCGAGCGAACCCGTGCGCTGGTCCAGGTGCTCCACGAAGTTGTAGATCCGCACGATGTTGGCGTGCTCGATCTCCGCGAGGAAGCGCCGCTCGGAGATCGCCGCCGCCATCGCGTCCTGGTCGCCCGTGTCCAGCAGGCCCTTGAGGACCACCCAGCGGTCCGAGACCGCCCGGTCGACGGCGAGGTAGATCCAGCCCAGGCCGCCGTGCGCCAGACAGCCGACCACCTCGTACTGGCCGTGCACCACGTCACCGGCCTTGAGCTTCGGCACGAAGGAGTACGGATGGCCGCACTTGGTGCAGAAGCCCTCCGTGCGGCCCGGCCGGTCGCCGCGGGCCCGGCCCACCTGGGCGCCGCAGTCGGAGCGCGAGCAGAACCGCTTCCGCTCGGGCACCTCGGGGTTGTCCAGGACCATCTCGCGCGGGTCGGGCCGCGGGATCGGCGGCACCTGCACCAGACCGGCGCCCAGCCGGCCCCGGGACCCGGAACCGGCGGCCGAGCCGGAGCTGCGCACCGACACCGAGCGGCCCGTCGACCTGCCCGACAGGGACCGCGACAGGCGCCCCGACACCGAGCGGCGGGACTTCGACGACTGGGACGACGTCCTCGAACTGCGGCCGCTGGAGCGGGAACTGCCGCTGCCAGCGGAGGCGCGGGAGCCGCCCCTGCCCCCGGCGGTGATGCCGGTGGGAGGCGAACCGACCTTGCCGTCCGCGGCGACGACCGGGGGCCGTACGGGTCTCATCAAGGAAGGCCTCCGCAGCCTTCTTCCCACCGTCCTCGATCGAGTAGTTCTTCGCCTTCTGCGTCCCGTCC
>NZ_JBEXSH010001020.1:0-2936 GCF_040613555.1 Streptomyces sp. NPDC006265 | reverse complement strand
GGCGGCGGCCGTCGGTACGGCGGTGGTGGAGCTGCTGGAGACGGGCGAGTTCCAGCGTGAGCTCCTCGCCGAAGCCCTGCACCCCTACCCGGAAGGCCTGCTGATCACCACCAAGGTCGGTGTCGCGCGCACCGGCCCCGACGGCGACTGGAAGCTCGACGGACGGCCGGAGATCCTGCGCGACCAGGTCCGGCAGGCCCTGCGAGGCTGCGGACCGAGCGGATCGAACTGCTCCAGCTGCACCGCATCGACCCCGACACGCCGCTCGCCGACCAGCTCGGCACGCTGCGCGAGCTCCAGACCGAGGGCCTGGTCGGCCGGATCGGGCTGTCGGAGGTCACCGTCGACGAGCTGGAGCGGCGCCCGGGAGCTCGTCGACGTCGTGAGCGTACGGAACCGCTACAACCTCCTCGACCGGGAGTACGAGGCAGTGCTGGACGCGTGCACGGCGGCCGGGATCGCCTTCCTTGCGTAGCAGCCGGTGGCCTGGGGGAAGGCGGGAGCCGAGGCCGGTATCGCCGCCGTCGCGGCCGAGCTCGGCGCCACGCCCACGCAGGTCGCGCTCGCCTGGCTCCTCGACCGCGCCCCGGTCGTCCTGCCGATCCCGGGCACGGCCCGCATCGAGCATCTGGAGGAGAACCTCGCCGTGGCCGACCTGAAGCTGACACCCGCCCAGCGCGCCCGCCTCGACGGGCCGGCCGAGGGTGCACGGGGCGAATCGGGCTGATGAGGAGCCGGGAAGGGTGATTTCCGCGCCGTCCACCGCACGCGCAGCCGCTCGTCGGCCAGGACGGGCAGCGACCCGTCCGTGCTCTCAGCGGGGACGGTCCGGTCGAGCACCGGCCGTTCGGTGCGGGCAGCGCCGTCGTCGAGAGAGCGTGGGGGCATGCGTCAGCCCCTCCACGCCGTACGGCATCCTTCGGCCGGCGTACGCAGGCTCACGCCTCGTCGGACGACCCGTTGTTCCAGTCGTACGGGCCGCCGCCCTGCCACTCGATCAGCTCGGTGTCGTCGACGGCCGTGTCGGCCGTGGGCAGGCCCTCGCGGTGCAGCAGGTCCAGTACGTCGAAGAGGCTGTAGGCGACGCCCATGCGCTCGCCGTGGATGGTCACCAGCCGTCCGCCGTCCGTCGCGGGCGGCTGCACGACCACAGGGGGTTGACCGTCCATAGCCCCACCATGCTCCCGAAACGGCCGGTCCGCAGCTCGGTGGCGTCCAGAAGCGGTACGAACCCGCCGCGTGCCGGGGTCCGGGCGCGCTGTGCGGCGGTGACAAGCCGCCATCCGGAAGCTGAGTTCTCATCAGCACTCCCTGAGAGCGGTCGTGCCACCGCCCTAACGTCCGTGGCATGGACATGAACCGTACGCACAGAGGGAAGTGGCGCGGAGCCGTGCTGGCGGTACTGCTGACCGCCGGGACACTCACGGCCGCCGCCCCGGGCGCCCACGCCGAGGGAGCGCGCACCGAGACGCCGGTGCAGTCGACGTCGCCGGTGACGGGGGTGACGGAATCGACGGTGCGGGTGAAGGTGCCGCTGCCGGAGTCGGCCGGACCCCGTCCGGCGGCCTGCGACTGGCTGTCGTACCTGCGCTACCGCTCCGTCGACGGGCCGGCCGCGTCGGCGGACGCGGACCGGATCCTCATCGCCCAGCCCGGCATTCTGGAAGGGGCGGGGGCGTTCGACAGCATCGCCCGCAACACCGTCACGCGGGCCGCCGAGCAGGGGGCGCACATCGAGTTCTGGGCGCTGGACCGGCGCTCCAACTGTCTGGAGGACCGCACCGGCATCGCCTCCGGCGACCAGCACACCGCCGTCGACTACTACTACCGCGGCAAGCAGGTCGGCGGCCGGACCTTCGGCGGCTACACCGGCAACGCCCAACTGGGCTGGATGGCGAAACTCGGGATCGAGCAGACCGTACGCGACCAGTACGACCTGCTCACCGCCGAGTTGCCCTCCCAGGCACTGCGCAAGCGGAAGGTGCTGTGCGGCGGGCACTCGCTGGGCGGTGTCATCACCGGCTACTTCGCCACCGCCGACTTCGACGGCGACCGCGCCACCACGGCCGACGCCGGATACAACCAGTGCGCCGGCTACTTCGCCCTCGACACGACCGTCTCCACCACGCTGGGCGACCTCAGCGGCAGCATCCCCGGCGACACCAACCTGCCCGACATCGGCCTCGGTTACGGCGTCGTACAGGCCGGGCTGGACAGCGGCGTGCTGCCGCGCACCCTGTCCGCGCCGGTGCTCCTCAACCCCGAGACCATGACCCTGCTCGGCATCGCGGGCCTGGGCGCGCTGAAGGACCTCGACGGTGAGGCCGACCTGCTCGGCTATCTGCCCCGCAACCTCAACATAGAGGCCACCAACCGCTTCCTGTTCGCCAAGGACACCGCCGCCTTCCTCAGCGGCTCGCCGGCGGTGAAGGACTTCCGGCTCACCAACGGCGCGGTGCTCGGGGCGCTGCTGGACGACAACTCCGTCCCGCTGGCGTTCCTGCAGACCAGCGTCGGCTTCTTCGACGGCGGACCGATCGCCGACAAGAGCTTTCCCGCCGCCAACGGGGGCGATGCTCAACCGGGGCTGTACGGGACCGCGTACAAGGCCATCCCGGATCGGCCGCACGGCCCGCTGTACACCTGGCGCAACTACGACCGCGTCGGCGACGCGGACGACCCCGGTTACCGGTCGGCCGACGGCACCCCGTTCACCGGTGCCGGTGAAGAAGTCACCGACGTGCGGCAACTGGCCCGCAGCCTGGCCGAGCAGCCGCTGGACTTCACCGAGCAGTACTTCCCGACCAAGCTGGTCACGGACATCGAGCTGGCCACCTCACCGCAGGTGAAGAAGCTCGTCGTCCACCCCGAGGGGCTCAAGGCCAACCCGGTGCTCACCGTGCTCGCCGGTGAGGGCCTGCTGGCCGGCCGGGTCC
>NZ_JBEXSH010001019.1:0-2938 GCF_040613555.1 Streptomyces sp. NPDC006265 | reverse complement strand
CCTCGATCAGGGCGTGGACGGCATCGTCATCTCCGAGCCGATCGAGCAGGAGGGTGACGCGGAACTCTCCCCGTCCGTCGACGTCCCGGTGCTGGTTCTCGGCGCGCCTCCCTCGTTCGCCGCCCCCCGGGTGCTGACGGCGGGGATCGTCTCCGACCAATTGGCACGGGGGGTCACCGAGCACCTTCTCGATCTGGGTCACACCACCGTCCATCACCTTGCCGGCCCCTTGCGGTGGTACGCCGCCAGGGACCGTCTCGCGGGATGGCGAAGGACCCTGGCCGCGCACGGACGACGCGAACCGCCCGTCATCTCGGGTGACTGGTCCGCCGCCTCCGGCTACAAGGCCGGCCGGCGGCTGGCTGCCGACGACAGTGTGACCGCCGTCTTCGCCGCCAACGACGACATGGCCATCGGTCTGATCCGGGCGCTGCTGGAAGCCGGTCGCCGCGTGCCGGAGGACATCAGTGTCGTCGGTCTCGACGACATCCCGGTCGCCGCCTACGTGTCCCCTCCCCTGACCACAGTGCGACAGCCTTTCGACGCCACGGCCCGAGACGGTCTCCGGAGTCTCGTGCACGCCATCGAGAACCCGGGCGCCGAACAGATTCCGGTGGACAACCCCCCGATCGAGCTCGTCGTCCGCGCTTCGACCGCACCCCCTCCGCCCTCGCCGGCCCCGGACCACCGGCGCACCTCCCGCTGATTCCGCACCCGGCCCGACACGAGGAGAGGTCCGCCCACCCACAGAACGTCAACCCCGTACCCCTGGTTGTGACGCCCGCTCCTGAGCACACGAGCGATGCACGGGCTTCGTGCCCCGTGCTCGGCAGCGCCACGCCTGGGCGCTCCCCCCGCGGAGCCGATCACGCCCAGGCGCCTTTCCGCTCTCGGCGTCTCCCGCCCTCACAGGCACGAGGCGCTTCCACCGGCGGAACGTGACGTAAGCGGCCCGAAGCCGCGGCAGTACCCGCTTGCCTCTCATCAGCCCGGCCCGGTCACATCGCACAGGCGTCTCCGCCTGCGTAGCGCACAGCAGCCGCCGTCGGGATCGCCGGCCTCCACGCCCTTCTCCCGGAGTTCACCATGTCCAGATTCCTCATCAGCTCCTCCTCGGCCTCCCCGGCCTCCCTGACCCGCCGTGGCTTCCTCGCCGCGACCGGAGCCGTGTCACTCGGGGCCGCGCTCACCTCTTGCGGTGGCAGCGGCTCCGGTGGCTCCTCCGCCTCCGCCGAGCCGGTCAGCCAGGCCGACATCGACAAGGCGATGAAGACGCCGACTCAGCTGACGTTCTGGACCTGGGTCCCGAACATCCAGCAGGAGGTCGCGCTCTTCGAGAAGAAGTATCCGGCCATCAAGGTCAAGGTCGTCAACGCCGGTCAGGGCGTGGCCCATTACACGAAGCTGCGTACGGCGCTGAAGGCCGGCAGCGGGGCTCCGGACCTGGTGCAACTCGAGTACCAGGCGGTCCCGACCTTCACGATCACGGACAACCTGCTGGACCTCGGCCCGTACGGCGCCACCGAGCTGAAGGACAGGTTCGTCGACTGGACCTGGGCGCAGGTCAGCGGCCCCGACGGCCAGGTCTGGGCGATCCCCCAGGACACCGGGCCGATGGGCATGCTGTACCGCAAGGACATCTTCGACAAGCACGGCATCCAAGTGCCCAAAACCTGGGACGAGTTCGCGGAGGCGGCCCGGAAGTTGCACAGAGCCGACCCGGACGTCTACCTGACCAACCTCGCGGCGAACGAAGCCGCCGCCTGGCACGGGCTGATGTGGCAGGCGGGCGCCAAGCCGTACGGGGTCAAGAGCAAGAGCGACCTGTCGATCAGCGTCGACGACGCCCTGTCGAAGAAGCTCGCCGGTTACTGGGGCGGGCTCGCCGCGGAAGGCGTCATCAGTACCGACCCGGACTTCACCGACGGGTGGTACGCCGGTTTCAACAAGGGCAAGTACGCCACCTGGCTCACCGCGGCCTGGGGCCCGGCGTTCCTGTCCGGCTCGGCCAAGTCCACCGCGGGCAAGTGGCGGGCCGCGCCGCTTCCGCAGTGGGACGCCTCCAAGCCGGTCTCGGGCAACTGGGGCGGCTCCACGACCGCCGTCGTCAAGTCCAC
This sequence comes from Streptomyces sp. NPDC006265, assembly GCF_040613555.1. NCBI lineage: Bacteria > Bacillati > Actinomycetota > Actinomycetes > Kitasatosporales > Streptomycetaceae > Streptomyces > Streptomyces sp. NPDC006265. The sequence continues at coordinate 821 of NZ_JBEXSH010001019.1, read as the reverse complement.
CGAGAACGCGATAGCGGCCGCGCGGTTCGCCCAGTTCCTCAACAGCGACCCGGCGAGCGCCAAGATGTTCGCCACCCAGCAGTTCTTCTTCCCCGCGACCAAGGCGCTGCTCGGGGACTCGAGGTTCACCGGCGACGATCCCGCGTTCTACGGCGGCCAGCAGGTCAACCAGGTCTTCGCCGACGTCAGCGCGTCCGTCTCCACGTCCTTCCAGTGGCCGCCCTTCCTGGACCAGGTGGCGACGGACTGGACCGAGACCGTCGGCAAGTCCCTCGCCGCCAAGTCGGACACCGTCGCGGCGCTCGGCGACTGGCAACAGCGGATCACCACGTATGCCAAGACCCAGGGCTTCACGGTCAAGGGGGCATGAGGTGACCGTCACCACCGCGCCCCCGGTGAGACGGGCATGCCGGGCCGGGTTCGCACGCCGGCGGGGGGCAGGCCCCCTGTTCGTCGCTCCCTTCCTCGTGCTGTTCGTCCTGCTCTTCCTCGCCCCGCTCGGCTACGCCGCCTACCTCAGCTTCTTCCAGGAGCGACTCGTCGGCGGCACGGTCTTCGTCGGGCTGGACAACTACACCACCGCCCTCACGGACCCCCTTCTTCTCCACGGGGTGGGCCGAGTCGCCCTGTTCTTCGCGATCCAGGTGCCGATCATGCTGCTGCTGGCCCTGGTCTTCGCCCTCGCACTGGACAGCGGCCTGCTGTACCTGGCACGAGTGATCCGGCTCGGCATCTTCGTCCCGTACGCCGTCCCGAGCGTGGTCGCCGCGCTGTGGTGAGGAATCCAGTACGGAGAGGAGGTAGTTACGTTCAGCGAGAGG
>NZ_JBEXSH010001018.1:0-2947 GCF_040613555.1 Streptomyces sp. NPDC006265 | reverse complement strand
GGCGCGCGGGGGGGACGGCGCGGGGGGGCCGTGGGCCACCGACGCGAAGGGCAGGCCCTTGTTCTCCGCGAGTTTGGTCTCGCCGGAGACGTTGTAGCCGCGCAGCACGATCTCGCGGCCGTGGGCGTCGGTGAAGCGGCCGTCCCGCACCGTGACGGTCGGATCGTCGAACCAGAGGGAGCCGGGAGGGGGTGCGGCGGTGGCCGGCGGGACGCCCGCCACCGACACGGAGCCGAAGAGGACGACCAGGACAACCAGCAGACGCGCTCGGATAGTCGGCATGTCCACTACAGTCCGGCGATATCAGGACACCGTCAACACCCCTGACTCTGGAGTAAGTTCCCGCGCGGTCGACCCTCACACCTCAGACACCGACCCTCCGCGTCACGTTCAACAAGTACTCCTTCCTGTTCAGCGGATTGTGGTCGGTGCGCGGACGCTGGGGGATCGTGCCGTGCGTGACCGGCGCATAGTGAGCGAAGGAGCTCTCCATCTCGCCCTCGCCCCGGGTCAGCCCCGGCAGCTTCTGTTCGAGGGCGTGCACCCGGGCGGCCGGCACGGTGCCTTCGAGGACGCAGACGTCCTCCCGGTTCCGTGTCTTCTCGGGTACGGCCGCGAGCCCGGCGAGGACCGGCAGCAGGGCTCCGAGGGTGTCTGCGGGCGCCTCGACGCGGAAGCGGCGCAGCGGCTCGTGGACCCGGGTCCCGGCCCGCCGCAACGCCTCGATCAGCACCAGCGGGGTCACGCCGCGGAAGTCGGCCCCCGTGCTCGACATGCTCTTGTCGAAAGCCTGGTGGGCGTGGCTCTGCCGGGGCGAGTAGCCGCTGTGGGTCATGGTGACCAAGCAGTCGGTGACCTGCCAGCCGTGCAGACCCTGGTCGAGGGTTTCGCGCACGGTGTCCTCGACGGCCTTGAAGAAGGCGTACGGCATCGACCCGAGCTCCACCTCCAGCCGGAAGCCGACGCCCGAACCGACCGGCGCGGGGTCGACACGCAGGCCGACCGTCGCGAGGAACGGGTTCGGGTCCTTCTTGTTGAACTCCACGGCCTGCCCGGTGCCGACGGGCCGTTCGACGCACAGCGGGGTCGTCTCGCGAAAGGTGACGTCGAGGCCGTAGTCCTCGGCGAGGGTGGCCTGGATGACCTCCTTCTGCACCTCGCCGTACAGCGAGACCGAGGTCTCCTGGCGTCGTTCGTCGCCGCGCAGGCCGATCAGCGGGTCCTGTTCGGCGAGCTGGGTGAGCGCAAGGTGAAGCGCTCCCCTGTTCACGCCCGGGCCGGGGACGACGACCGTCTCCAGGGTCGGCGGGGCGAAGAAGTGCTCGTACGCCTTGCGGGGTTCGCCGATCGCGTCGCCGATCCGGATGTCGCCGAGCCCGGTGAGGCGGGCGATCCGGCCGGCGGCGACGGAGTCCTCGCGGGTGTCCGTGCCGTGGCCGAAGACGCTGATGCCGGTGATCCGGCCTTCGGCGCCGTCCGTTCCGAAGGGGACCCGGTCGCGGGTGCGCAGGGTCCCGGAGAACATCCGGGCGTAGGCGACCTTCTCCCCCGCCGGGCCCCGGGCGACCTTGAACACGGTGGCGGAGACCGGCCCGTCCGCGTCCCCGCCGGCGGCCGGGAGCAGTGTTTCGATGCCGGTCAGGAGCGCGTCCACACCCGCGCCCGTGGCGGCGGAGCCGAAGTAGACCGGGTGGACCAGCGCTTCCCCGGTCTGCGCGACGAGGGACCTGTGCAGCGCCACGTCCGTGACGGTGTTCTCGACGTACGCGGCCAGCAGGGCATCGTCGTGCCCGGTCAGGACGTCGAGGGCGGCGGACGGTCCGAGCCCGGCGGTGAAGCGGGCCGTGCGGGTGCCGAGGCCGGTGGCGGCCCCCATCGGCACGATCGCGGGGGTCAGCCGGGCCGAGATCTCCCGCAGCACCGCCTCGTGGCGCGCCCCGCCCCGGTCGATCTTGTTGACGAAGAGCAGGGTGGGCAGACGCAGCCGCCGCAGCGTCCGCATCAGCACCCGCGTCTGCGCCTGCACCCCTTCGACGGCGGAGATCACCAGGACGACGCCGTCCAGCACACCGAGGACGCGCTCCACCTCGGCGATGAAGTCCGGGTGACCGGGGGTGTCGATGAGGTTGATGGTCACGCCGTCGAGCGGGAACGAGACGACGGCGGACTTGATGGTGATGCCGCGCCGGCGCTCCAGAGCGAGGGTGTCGGTGCGGGTGTTCCCGTCGTCGACGCTGCCGATCTCGTCGATCACCCCGGCCGAATGGAGCAGCCGCTCGGTCAGGCTGGTCTTACCGGCATCGACATGGGCGAGAATTCCCAGGTTGAGCATGTGCACGAAGCGTCATGTCCTTCGGAGAGAGGTCCTTTCCTGACTGGGGGGACATGCACGCAGTGCGCATTGGAGCTCCTTCGGACTCGGTGACGTCGCTGTCCTGTGCAGTGCAGCAGACCGGCACGGAGGGCCACAACGGAATTAACCGCTGCCGGGGTACCCGGCGGGGTGCCCGCAAGGAAGGGAGCGGCTCGTGCGTGACGTACTCCCGGTGCTCGGCCGCTGGTACGCGGCCGGGGTGCCGTTCGGACTCGCGACGGTCGTCCAGGTCAGCCGCAGCGCGCCGCGCGACCCGGGCGCGGCGATGGCGGTGGGCCCGGGCGAGGAGGTCGTGGGCAGCGTCTCCGGGGGCTGTGTCGAGGGCGCGGTGTTCGAGCTGGCGCAGGAGGTCGCCGCGGGCGGCGAGGCACGGCTGGAGACCTTCGGCTACAGCGACGAGGACGCCTTCGCGGTCGGCCTGACCTGCGGCGGCGAGATCACTCTGCTCGTCCGCGCGGTCACGCCCGAGCGGGATCCCGGCTTCGGCGGGGTCGCGGACTCGGTCGCGGCGGGCGAGCCGGTCACCGTGGCGACCGTGACCGACGGCCCGGCGCCGCGCGGGGCTGCACTCAC
>NZ_JBEXSH010001017.1:0-2952 GCF_040613555.1 Streptomyces sp. NPDC006265 | reverse complement strand
GCTCCCCCAGCTCCTCGACCAGTGCGGCACACTCTGTGCGCCGCTCGACGGCCGCATGCTGCGTCTCGGTGAGCTCCTCGCAACGGACGGCGAGCTCTTCCAGCTCGGCGCCCGCCTCGTCCACGGAGGCCTGCACTTCGAGGAGGCTGGGGGCGCCGGCGGAGCCGCCATGGGCGAAGTGGGCGCCGAGGAGGTCGCCTTCGGCGGTCACGGCGGTGAGGTCGGGGTGGGAGTAGACGAGGTCTTCGGCGTCTTCGAGGGTGTCGACGACGACGATGCCGTGCAGGAGGCGGCGTACGGCGGGCATGAGGTCGGCGGGGCCGCGGACCAGGTCTGCGGCGAAGGGCCGTAGCGCGTCTGCGGGGGTGCTGTGGCTGGTCGCGCAGTTCCCCGCGCCCCCAGGGGCGGCATCTCCTGCCAGGAGCAGGGTGGCCCTGCCCCCGTCCTGTTTACGGAGGAGTCTGATGGCGTCGGCCGCTGACGCGGGGGTCGCCACCGCGATCGCGTCCGCCGCCGCCCCGAACGCCGCGGCCAGGGCGACTTCGTGGCCCGGGGTCACCGTGAGGAGTTCCGCCGCCGGGCCGAGCAGGCCGGTGAGGCGGTCCTTCGCCGCGAGCAGTATTCCGGTGCCGTCCTTGCGCCGCAGGCCGAGGGACAGGGCCTCGTGCCGGGCCTGGGTGGCGGCGCGCCTCCGTTCCGCCGCCGTGGCGGCCTCGCGGGCTGCCGTGAGGGCGGCCTCGGCCTCGGCCAGCTGCTGCTTGGCGACCTCGTGGTGCTCGGAGAGGTCCGCGTCACCGGCGTCGAGGCCGTCGACCTCGGCCTTGAGGGCCTCGTACTCCTCCTGGGCGGCGACGGCACGTTCCTGCGCCTCGTCGCGGGCGGCGGCCAGGCGTTCGATCTCGGCCTGGGCGGAGGCCGCGCGGGAGCGGGCCGCGTTGACCTGGCCGCTGAGCCGGGCCAGGCCCTCGCGCCGGTCGGCGATGGCCCGGGCGGCGTCCTTCAGACGCCGTTCCTCCTGGGTGAGCGCGCGTTCCAGCTCGGCGCGGTGGGCGACCGTGTCCTCCAGGGCACGCTCGGCGGCCTCCAGGGCGGCCTCCAGCTCGGCTTCCTGCTCACGGATGCGGGCGGCCTCGCGTTCCATGTCCTCGGGGTCGCGGCCGCGCCGCTCCTCGGGGGGCGCGGAGGTGGCGCTCTTCACGCGGGCATCGGCCAGCGAGATCGTGCCGCGCACCCGTTCGGCGAGCTGGGAGAGCTCGTACCAGGTCTGCTGGGCGCGCTGGAGACGCGGCGTGAGCTGCCGGACCTCGTCCTCCAGGAGTGCCTCACGCTGTTGCGCCCTGCGCAGTTCCTGCTCGGCGGACTCCTTGCGCTCCTTCAGCGCGGCCTCGTCGGCGACCTCGGCCTGGAGTGCCTCCCGGAGCCGTACGAGGTCGTCGGCCAGCAGGCGCAGGCGGGAGTCGCGCAGGTCTGCCTGGATGACGGCGGCCCTGCGGGCGACGGCGGCCTGGCGGCCGAGGGGCTTGAGCTGCCGTCTGAGCTCGTCGGTGAGGTCCTGCACGCGCGCGAGGTTGGCCTGCATCGCGTCGAGCTTGCGCAGCGCCTTCTCCTTGCGCTTGCGGTGCTTGAGGACGCCGGCGGCCTCCTCGATGAAGGCGCGGCGGCCCATGGGATCGGCGTGCAGCACGGAGTCGAGCTGGCCCTGCCCGACGATCACGTGCATCTCGCGGCCGATGCCGGAGTCGGAGAGGAGCTCCTGAATGTCCAGGAGACGGCAGGTGTCGCCGTTGATCTGGTACTCGCTGCCGCCGTTGCGGAACATGATCCGCGTGATGGTGACCTCGGCGTACTCGATGGGCAGGGCCCCGTCGGAGTTGTCGATGGTCAGGGACACCTCGGCGCGGCCCAGCGGGGGGCGGCCGGTGGTGCCGGCGAAGATGACGTCCTCCATCTTGCCGCCGCGCAGGGATTTGGCGCCCTGCTCGCCCATGACCCAGCTGAGCGCGTCGACGACGTTGGACTTGCCCGAGCCGTTCGGTCCGACGACGCACGTGATCCCCGGCTCGAACCGGAGGGTGGTCGCCGAGGCGAACGACTTGAACCCGCGGAGGGTCAGGGCCTTGAGGTGCACGCCCCCGGACTCTACCGCTCGGGTTGGTCTCACTCCATGAACCCACGGTTTCGCCGTTGAACGCGCAGGGCACATCAGACGTTAAAGACGGTGAAAGGATGCGGGGGCAAGAAAGAAGGGACGCCGACAGGGCGTCCCTTGCACTTCTGACAACTAGGCGGTTGTGACGGGCGGCCCAACCACTGCTGTGCTGTTGTGGAGCGGTGCAGTGATCAGGTGAGCGCAGGCTCCGCCTGGTGTGCGTCAACGCTCTCCATGATCCTGTCGTGAGAAGCGGCAGCCGTCAGCGCTTCGTTCTCAGCCTGGATTCGTCCGAGCTCGGATTCCAGGTCCTGGACGCGCTGCTGGAGCCGTCGCATCTCGGCGAGGAGTCGAGGGTCGGAGCCGCCGACGTAACCGAGAAGCGCCTTTGCCATGATGGATGGTCCTCCACAATGCGTGACCGACCGCTGCGGTGTGGGTCGTGAGGGATTCGCACCCGCGGTCTTGGCAGGGCCTGGAGTTGTGCTGCCGTTCAGCCATGCCAAACAGCTAAGGTGCGCGGGGCTTTCAGCGTCTCACCAAAAAGTTTGACGGTCAACACGATCACGCCCCGTATTGGGGGGCGACCCGGGCACGCGCGGCCTGGAACGGCCGTACTGCGGCTTCTGCGGGGCCCTCGGGGCGTGGCGATCATCCTTGCGTGTGGAGCGGGTCAAGGCAAGCGGTTCCGGCAATCACCAGCGAGTTTCCGCCCGGGACGGCCGCCTGCGACCCCGCCGCGGGCGGCCACGGAGGCCGCCCGGCGGGAGTGATCACCGGATGGCGAAGCCGTCGTAGCCGCC
>NZ_JBEXSH010001016.1:0-2959 GCF_040613555.1 Streptomyces sp. NPDC006265 | reverse complement strand
GGAGGCCCGGTCGAGGGCGTTGCGTCGCATGGCTGTTCGTCCGTGGGGGCGCGGCCGGGTGTCTGCTCGGGGCGACCCCGCGGTTTCGGCGCGGTCGGGAAGCTCATGGGCCCGGCGGGCCGGGGCGGTGGCGGCTCCCAGGGGGCGCGTTGCGGGGCCGGGCCGTTCGGGCGGGGCGTGGCCGGCATGTCGTCGGCCCCGGTCCGGGGCGCCGGAACCACCGGATCCGCGCCGAGGGGCCTCGCCGCCGGCCGGTCCGAGGAACCGCCGGTCCGCCCCTCCACCCCGTCTCCCAACGCCCCCGACGCCGACGCGAACCGGTCGTCCAGCGAATCCCGTGCCGGTGTGGGGCCCGTGTCGTCGGTGGAGTCGTCGTACAACTCCTTCCACCAGTCGTCCTCGTGACCGGTGGGCCTTCCCCCCTGCTGGCTCATGCCGGTAATTGTCCACCGCACGAGCCGGATGAAAACGGGGCTTGTGGAAAAAACCGGCCGGCCACGGGCAGGTGAACGGCACCTCGGGTGAGCCGTAGAACGGTCTTGCGAAATCCGGAGCCCGGCGGGGCGCGAGCGGCTGACCTGCGGGTCTGAGCCCCGGCCGCGCTTCTGACCTGCGCGTTCTCGCGTGTTCCGGCAGTCTGGTCAGATGGGAGTGTGGGACCTCCTGCTGGTCGGGCTGGTCATCCTGCTCGGGCTGTGCGGAGTGCTGCTGCCCGCCATGCCGGGATCGTTGCTGGTGTGGGCCGCGGTCATGTGGTGGGCGCTGAAGGATCCGCAGCCCGTCGCATGGTGGGTGCTGGTCGGGGCCACGGTCCTGATGCTGGTCTCCCAGGCCGTCCGCTGGGCGCTGCCGCCCCGGCGGCTGCGGATGAACCGCACCAGCCGCCGCATGCTGGCCTGCGCCGGCACCGGGTCCGTCCTCGGCTTCGTCCTGGTTCCCGTCCTCGGCGCGATCCCGGGATTCCTCGCCGGGGTCTACCTCTTCGAACGGTTCCGCCTCGGCCGTCACGCCGACGCGGTCGCCGCCCTGCGCACGGTCATGCGCGCGGGCGGCTCCAGCATCCTGGCCGAACTGTTCACCTGCCAGCTGATCGCGGCGGCCTGGGTGGGCGCGGTCGTCTGGGGCTGAGCCGGCATACCTCAGGCGGGAAGGACGCCCTCGTGCGTCAGCAGCCGTACCTTGCGGTCCAGGCCCCCCGCGTATCCGGTCAGCGCGCCGTCCGCCCCGATCACCCGGTGGCACGGGCGGACCACCAGCAGCGGATTCGCGCCGATCGCACCGCCGACGGCCCGCACGGCCGCCCGGGGCGCCCCGATGCGCGCGGCGATCTCGCCGTAGGTCGTGGTCGAGCCGTAGGGGATGTCGTCCAGCGCGGCCCAGACCTTCTCGCGGAAGGCGGTGCCTTCGGTGCGCCAGGTCAGGCGGAACTCCTTCAGTTCCCCCGCGAAGTAGGCGCCGAGCTGCTCCTCGGCCTCCCGGAAGGGCCCGGGGTCGCGCCGCCAGTCCTCCCGCACCTCGCGTCCGCCCTTCTGGCCGGGCACGGACAGTGAGGTCAGCTCGCCGGCCGGGGCGGCGGTGAGGAGCAGCGGCCCGAGGGGGCCGGGCACACTCGTCCAGTAGGTCGGGCAGGTCATCAGGACTCCCACTCCCCTGCTGCGCGCAGGTGGTTCAGTGCGTACGAGCGCCAGGGGCGCCAGCTGTCGGGGACGTCGAGGCCGGGCGGGGCCACGTCCGGGTCGCCGAGGGCGCGGGTGCGGATCTCGGCCACCGTACGGGCGTCCAGGCCGGGCACGGCCAGCAGGGCGTCCTGCGCGTCGTCCCGGTCGGCGCCCGGGTCCAGGCGTACGGCGCCGTCGGCGAGGGCGGCCGTGAGCTCGCCGAGGGTGCCGCCGGGCTCGGCTCCGGCGAGCACGGCCGGCTCGGGGAAGAGGTGGGTGAGGCCGCCGCAGGGGGCGTCGAGGGCCTTGCCGTAGCGGCGTACGAGCCGTTCCGCCTCCGTGCGGCCGGTCAGCGCCCGCACCGCGCGTTCCTCCGGGTCGGCGGTTCCCGGCGAGCGCAGGCCGGGCCTGGCGGCGACCAGGGGGGCGAGCCGCGGGTCGGCGGCGAGGCGCTCGTCGACGGCGTAGGGGTCGGCGTCGAGGTCGAAGAGCCGCCGCAGCCGCTGGACGGCGGTGGTCAGGTCGCGTGGGTCGGTGAGGTGCAGCCGGGCGTCGAGCCAGCCGCCCGGGTGGGCGCCGAGTCCGGTCCGGGTGGTGCCGGGGCGTTCGTCGACGGCGACGATGCCGGTGCCGTACGGGAGGCGGCAGGTGCGCCGGTAGGTGCGGTCGCCGGGCGGGCCGCTCACCTCCTCGATGCCGGGTACGGCCTCGTGTTCGAGCAGGTCGAAGACGGGTCCGGCCCGGTAGGGGCCGCGGTGGGCGAGCCGGAGCGGGATGCCGGCGTTCGGGGTTGCCCTACGGCGGCCCCGCCCGTGCTTCGGCGCGGCGGCGCGCAGCTCGCTCGGGGTCGACGCGTACACCGCCCGGATCGTGTCGTTGAACTGCCGCACACTGGCGAAACCCGACGCGAACGCGATCTCGGTGATCGGGAGCCCGGTGGTCTGCACGAGGACGCGTGCGGTGTGGGCCCGCTGGGCCCGGGCGAGGGCGACCGGCCCGGCGCCGAGTTCGGCGGTGAGCTGTCGCTGCACCTGCCGTGCGCTGTAGCCGAGCCGTCCGGCGAGCCCGGCGACGCCTTCCCGGTCGACCACGCCGTCGGCGATCAACCGCACGGCCCGGCCCACCACGTCCGCGCGGACGTTCCACTCGGCGGAGCCGGGCACGGCGTCCGGTCGGCACCGCCGGCAGGCCCGGAAGCCCGACCCCTGCGCGGCGGCTGCCGTGGCGAAGAACCGTACGTTGGCCCGCTTGGGGGTGACCGCGGGGCAGCTCGGCCGGCAGTAGATGCCGGTCGTCTCGAC
>NZ_JBEXSH010001015.1:0-2959 GCF_040613555.1 Streptomyces sp. NPDC006265 | reverse complement strand
GTCACCGCCGCCGCCCGTGCCGTGCAGCAGGCCGAGCCGGGAGAGCAGGGACAGCCACTCCCCCGCGTCGGCGGCGGCCTCGGCGCGCTCCTCCTCCAGGGGCCGGGTCAGCAGGCCCAGGCTGTCGCGGAGCTCGACGTGCTCGCCGGTGAGGCGGGCGGCGGTGGAGGGCAGGTCGTGGGTGGTGGCGGTGGCCAGGCAGTCGGCGCGCCAGCCGTCGGGGGGCAGGGGACGGCCGTCGCCGTCCCAGTCGCGCTCGAACCACAGCACGGACGTGCCGAGCACGCCGCGTTCGCGCAGCGCCTCGCGCACGCCGGGCTCCACGGTGCCGAGGTCCTCGCCGATCACCAGCGCCCCGGCCCGGGAGGCCTCCAGGACGAGGACGGCGAGCATGGCCTCGGCGTCGTAGCGGACGTAGGTGCCCTCGGTGGGCGGGTGGCCCTGCGGGACCCACCAGAGGCGGAACAGGCCCATGACGTGGTCGATGCGCAGGGCTCCGGCGTAGCGGAACAGGGCGCGCAGCAGGTCGCGGAACGGGGCGTAGCCGGACTCGGCGAGGCGGTCGGGGCGCCAGGGCGGCAGGCCCCAGTCCTGGCCGCGGGCGTTGAAGGCGTCCGGCGGGGCGCCGACGGACATGCCGGCGGCGAAGTGCTCCTGTTGCGCCCAGGCGTCGGCGCCGCCGGGGTGCACGCCGACCGCGAGGTCGTGCACGATTCCGACGGGCATCCCGGCCTCGAGTCCGGCGCGCTGCGCGGCGGTCAGCTGGGTGTCGGTGAGCCAGGCGAGCCGGGACCAGAAGTCGACCCGGTGCATGAGGCCGTTGCGTGCCTGGGTCGTCTCGGCCGACCGCGGATCGCGCAGGCCGGTCGGCCAGCGGTGCCAGTCCGAGCCGTGCACCTCGGCGAGGGCGCACCAGGTGGCGTGGTCCTCCAGGGCCTGGCCCTGCTCGGCGAGGAAGTCGCAGTAGGCGGCGCGCCGGCCGGGGCCGAGGGGAACCTCGCCGAGCAGTTCCAGCGCCTCCCGCTTGAGCTCCCACACGGCGTCCCGGTCGATCAACGCGCCCTTGTCCAGCACCGCTTCGCGCAGCCGGCCCGCTCTCTCCAGCAGAGCGCGCAGGCGTTCGGGGTCCTCGACGTACGCGGCCTCGGGGACGTCCTCGACGCGCAGGTGCACGGGGTCGGGGAAGCGGCGCGAGGAGGGGCGGTACGGGGAGGGGTCGGTGGGGGCTCCGGGCACGGCGGCGTGCAGCGGGTTGACCTGGACGAATCCGGCGCCGAGCGACCGCCCGGCCCAGCCGGCGAGCTCTGCGAGGTCACCGAGGTCGCCCATGCCCCAGGAGCGGCGGGACAGCAGGGAGTAGAGCTGGACGAGGAGTCCGTGGGAGCGTCCGGCGGGGGTGGGCAGGCGGAGCGGGGCGACGATCAGGTGGGCGGTGGCGGTGCGGCCGTCGGGGGTGGTGGCGGTCAGCCGGTGCACGCCGGGTGGGAGGCCGTCGGCCTCGGCGCGGCTCTCGCCCTGCTCGGTGTCGATCCGCAGCCCGGTTCCCTCGGGGAGCGCGGCCAGGGCGGCCGGAGGGCGGCCGCTCCAGCCGACGACGGTCGGGGGCAGCAGCCGTTCGCCCAGTTCCCGCTCGCGGGCCGCGAGCGCGGCGCGGACGGCGCCGGGCGTGCTCACGTCCACGCCGAGGGCGGCCAGGGTCAGGGTGACCGCGGTGGCCGAGGCCGCGACCGAGCGGTCCGGGGAGGGGCTGTAGGAAGTGGCGACGCCGTGCAGGACGGCGAGGCGTGACAGGTCCTCGGAGGGCGGGCCGGCCGGCCGGGGTGCGGTCATCTACATCCTCGAGTAGTCCGGGACGAAGGCCGAGGGCTCGCTGGTCAGGGGGGCGGCTTCGGCGAGCGGCGGCTCACTGGTGAGGGGCTCGGCGTCGGGCAGCGGGGGCTCGCTGGTCAGCGGCAGTTCGGTGTGGGTGCTCTCGGAGCTGAAGACGCAGTAGCGGGGGTCGGCATGGTGGGGGTCGTCGAGGTCGGCGGACTGGTCCGCCACGGGTTTGGACGGGGCCGGGAGCGGAAGGAAAGTCATCGCAGCCACGGGGGCCTCCTTGTCGGGTACGGCTTTCAACGGGTCATCGCAGCCCTACCCAGTCGACGCGAAGGCAGACACCCCGGGCCCAACATCGTGCTTCTGCTCACATTCCACTCCCCTCCACGCACTCCAGATTCCGACATTTCACCCACAACGGCCACTCTCGTTGACACGTTCACCGGACGGGTGGTGGGCTCGTCGTGCCGGTCGGAAGCATCTGGAGGGGGCCTGTGGGACTGCGGCGTGGGAAGCGGGCCGCGGCCCTCGCGGTCGCCGTCGTCGCCGGGAGCCTCGCGGCCCCGCCCGCCGCGACGGCGGCTCCGTCTCCCCCGAGTGCGACCGCGACGACCCCCGAGACCGCCGGGCCGGACCTCGCCGTCTGGCCGCGCCCCCAGTCGCTGCGCGCGAACGGCGCCCCGGTCGCCGTGTCGGACGAGGTCGCCCTGATCACCGACGCACGGGCGGACCCTTACGCGGTCGACACCCTGCGCGAGCTGCTGCGGCAGGCCGGGGCCCGCCGGATCACGGACACGGCCGGACCTGGCGCCCTGGTCGTGCACATGCGGACGGAGCCCGTCGGCCGGAACGACCGCCACGCCCTGCCCGCCGGGGGATACGAGCTGTCGGTGGGCGCGGGCGGCGTCTCCCTCACCGGCACCGGCGAGGACGGCCTCTTCCACGCCGTGCAGACACTCCGGCAGCTCCTGCGCCCCTGGCGGTCCCCCCTGTCCGAGCGCAGTCGAGAACCTGGGGGAGGCACGATCGCGGCGGCCGTCGTCCGCGACTGGCCCGGCACCGCCGTACGCTGCCCTTGAAGTGGTGGTACATGCTGCCCTGCCCGGCGTCCGCGCGGTCCAGGATCGCCTTGGGGCTGGTG
>NZ_JBEXSH010001014.1:0-2960 GCF_040613555.1 Streptomyces sp. NPDC006265 | reverse complement strand
GTCCAAGCCTCAACGGGACTGTAGACGAGCGCCGCTCCTCAACGGGCAAACGTTGCCTGCCGCGGCACTAGGGGGGTGGCCCGATGGGGGCCACAGACTTACGTGGGCGAACCCGACGAGAAGCGCCGCAGCAGCGGCGAGAGCACGAGCACGGACTTGGTCCGCTCGACGAACGGCTCCCCGGCGATCCGCTCCAGGACCCGTTCGAAGTGGCGCATGTCGGAGGCGAAGACCTGGACGATCGCGTCCGCGTCCCCGGTGACGGTGGACGCGGCCACGACCTCCTGGTAGCGCTCCAGGCCCCGCTGAATGGTCTCCGGGGAGGTGTTCCCGCGGCAGTAGATCTCGACGAACCCCTCGGTCTCCCAGCCGAGGGCGCCCGGGTCCACCCGTACGGTGAAGCCGGTGATGGCTCCGGTGGCCCGCAGCCGGTCCACGCGCCGTTTCACGGCCGGTGCGGAGAGGCCGACGAGTTGGCCGATGTCGGCGTAGGAGCGGCGGGCGTCCTCGGCGAGGGCGTGCACGATGCGTTCGTCGAGATCGTTCAGCACAGTGGGTTGATCACTTTTCGGATGGTGCGAGTCGGGAACGGCGGTAGCCGTACCCGAAGTAGAACACGAGACCGGCGGTCATCCAGACACCGAAGACCACCCAGGTCACGGTGGACAGGCTGCCCATCATCCAGACGCAGAAGGCGAAGCCCAGCGCGGGAAGGACCGGCGAGAGCGGCACCCGGAAGGTGCGGTGCATGTCCGGCTTGGTCCGGCGCAGCACCACGACGGCCACGTTGACGAGGGCGAAGGCGAACAGGGTGCCGATGCTCGTGGCGTCGGCGAGCTGGCCGAGCGGGATCGCGGCGGCCAGGACTCCGCAGAACAGGGAGACGATCAGGGTGTTGGCGCGGGGGGCGCCGGTCTTCGGGTGGACCCTGGCGAACACCTTCGGCACGAGCCCGTCTCGGGACATGGCGAACAGGATGCGGGTCTGGCCGTACAACACGGTCAGCACCACGCTGGCGATGGCGATGACGGCGCAGAACGCCAGCAGCGTGCCCCAGAACGTCTGTCCGGTGACCTCGCGCATGATCTGGGCGAGGGCGGCCTCGGAGTCGGTGAAACCCTTCCAGGGCTTGGCGCCGACCGCGACGGCCGCGACGAGGACGTACAGCACGGTGACGATGACCAGCGACAGCATGATCGCGCGGGGCAGGTCGCGCTGGGCGTTCTTGGCCTCCTCGCCGGCGGTGGAGGCGGCGTCGAAGCCGATGTAGGAGAAGAACAGCGTGGCGCCGGCGGCGCTGACCCCGGCCATGCCCAGCGGCATGAAGTTCTCGTAGTTGCCGGAGCGGAAGCCCTGGACGCCGATGGCGCAGAACATCACCAGCGCGGCGATCTTCACGACGACCATGACGGTGTTGGCGCGGGCGGACTCGCGGGCGCCGCCCAGCAGGAACGCCATCGCGAGCAGGACGACGATCAGCGCCGGCAGGTTGAACACGCCGCCGTCGCCGGGCGGGGCGGAGAGGGCGGCCGGGATGGTGACGCCGATGGTCCCGTCGAGCAGCTCGTTGAGGTACTCGCCCCAGCCGACCGCGACGGCGGCGACCGAGACGCCGTACTCCAGGACCAGGCACCAGCCGCATATCCAGGCGATCAGCTCACCCATCGTTGCGTACGCATACGAGTAGGAGGAGCCGGCGACCGGGATGGTGCCGGCCAGCTCGGCGTAGGACAGGGCCGAGAACAGGGCGGTGAGACCGGCGATGACGAAGGAGAGCGTGACGGCCGGGCCCGCCTTGGGGACGGCCTCGCCGAGGACGACGAAGATGCCGGTGCCGAGGGTGGCACCGATGCTGATCATGGTGAGCTGCCACAGCCCGAGGGTGCGGCGCAGCGAGCCGCCCTCGCCCTGCCCACCCTCCTCGACCAGGCGTTCCACGGGCTTGCGGCGCATGAGGCGCGCGCCGATGCCGGGGGACGCGGGGGCGGCTGTCTGGCCTGGGTTCTGCGGGGGTGCGCCTTGGTCGAGCACGCGCTGGCTCCTTATCGCTGCCGGTCAGGGCGGCAGGGACCGCGGGCACCCAGGAGACAGGGACCCACCGAGCGGTGTCCCCGCCACGCCACGTACGAGGCGACAGCCTATGAGCAACGGCGTTGCTGGTGAAATGCAGCAACCTTGCGCGTACCTGCAAGATCATTGCGTTCCCCGGGGCTGGGCGGGTCTTCGTTGCGGGACGGCTGCCGAGTGTTGCATCGGCGCTTGTCGGAGGGCCCCGACGACGCAACGGAACGGCCCCCGCACGTCCCGCGGGGCGGGTCGACGGGGGCCGTACGGCGTAGCGCCGGGGGTGTCAGCTCCAGCTGGCGTGCAGGGGCTTTCCCTCCGCGTAGCCCGCGGCGCTCTGGATGCCGACGACGGCCTTCTCGGCGAACTCCTCCAGCGAGC
Organism: Streptomyces sp. NPDC006265; assembly: GCF_040613555.1. NCBI lineage: Bacteria > Bacillati > Actinomycetota > Actinomycetes > Kitasatosporales > Streptomycetaceae > Streptomyces > Streptomyces sp. NPDC006265. The sequence continues at coordinate 515 of NZ_JBEXSH010001014.1, read as the reverse complement.
CCGCGCCGGCGTAGGTGCAGGAGGAGCGGACGCCCGCGATGATCGAGTCGATCAGGTCCTCGACGCCCGGGCGGGCCGGGTCGAGGAACATGCGGGAGGTGGAAATGCCCTCCTCGAACAGCGCCTTGCGGGCGCGGTCGTACGCCGACTCCTCCGAGGTGCGGTTGCGCACGGCCCGGGCGGACGCCATACCGAAGGACTCCTTGTAGGCGCGGCCCTGGGCGTCGTGCTGGAGGTCGCCCGGGGACTCGTAGGTGCCCGCGAACCAGGAGCCGACCATCACGTTGGAGGCACCGGCCGCGAGGGCCATGGCGACGTCGCGCGGGTGGCGGACACCGCCGTCGGCCCAGACGTGCTTGCCGTACTGCCTGGCCTCGGCGGCGCATTCCAGGACGGCGGAGAACTGCGGCCGGCCGACGCCGGTCATCATGCGCGTGGTGCACATGGCCTGGCGCTCCGCCATCGAACCGTTCCTGGACTCGCTGAGCCTCCACTGAGGCCGGCCCCCGAGCGAC
>NZ_JBEXSH010001013.1:0-2987 GCF_040613555.1 Streptomyces sp. NPDC006265 | reverse complement strand
CACAACCGACGGCCCGGCCGATGTAGCCGAGCCTATCGGAGCGCCCAAACGTGCAGATCTCGTGGCGTTTTTTCTCCGCGGGGTTGTTCCCCGCCCACCCCCCCGCCCGGCCACGCCGACCGCACCCCCGGCTGTCGGTGGCGGCTGGAAGGCTGGTCGGATGAACGCCGATGACGAGCAGCTGCTGCGCGGCCGGGTGTACGGCCACGACCACGACGCCCCCAACCCCGGCCCGCTGCCCCACCAGACGTACGCCGCGCTCATAGGCGGGCCGCTGGACGGACTGCTGCTGGACATCACGGGATGGCGGCCGGAGGAAGTCGACGACGGCGCCGCCCTGTCCACCGAGCTGACGCGGTGGCCCGGTGGCCGCGCCCTCTACGACCCGAACCCCGGCGAGCCCCGCACGCCCGGCCCGGGTGTGATGTGCCGCTTCTACTACTCCGGCGACACGCCCTGACTCCTGACCGTCGCCCCGACCACGAACCCGACCATGGGCCCGAGCACCCCGACCACAGGCCCGACCACGACTGGTCAGCGCGGTGCCGAGTAGGGTCCGGGATCATGGCGACCCTCGAGGCGGTCCTGGCTACGCTGACCGAACTACGCACTGATCTGGAAGCACACGACTGGCAGCCGGATGAGTACGAACGCGTCCTTGCGACCGCGATGCAGGCAGAAGGCGGGGCGAGCGCGCACGCCGTACGCGTCGGGCTGCGCGCGGCCGGCCCGAAGGTCTCCCACGGGCGGCTCGCACCGGTCGCAACGCGATGCGCGGCGATCCTGGACTCTCCGACCCGTGCCGCGTCGCAGGACGGACGCGAACTGCGGCTTGCCTTGGACGACGTCCTGGACCTGGTCGTGCGCGCGACCCGCGACCAGCACCAGGCCGTGGGCACCGGTCGCAGGGTGCCCGGCAGCCGCTTCACCCCACAAGGACCCGGGTTGCGCTAGGTGTTGCGGTAGATGTTGCGCGAAGTGTTGCGCTGAGTGTTGCGGTAGATGTTGCGCAGGCGTTCACAACGTCCTGGATCCGACCAGGTCACCACAGGCGTACGGCGTGGTCGGGCCGCTGACATCCCCGTTGCGACCCCCATCGCCCATGCCCTGGCTGGAGTTGAGGAGTGGGTGGGCGGGATGGGCGGCGCGGACGCAGCCGGGGATCGGGGCGCACTCGCCGGGTTGCGCGCCGGGCGGGGCCGTCGCGCCAGGACCGCCAAGGGGGCGGCCGGGAAGACTCCCCTGATCCTGTGCCTTTCAGACGGCGAGGACGTCCCGCAGCTCCCGTACCGCGCGTTCGTGGTGGTGCTGGGCGGGGATCGCTTCGTACAGGTCCAGGGCGCGGCGGCGGACCAGGCCGGTGCGGTATCCGTCCGGCAGTCCGGTCAGGGCGGCGGCCGTACGGCGGCACGCTTCCTCGCTCTCACCGTCATGGTGGGAGCAGGCGGCGCCGTCGATGTTCAGCAGGGTGCGCGTCATCGTGCTGGTCGGCGCGGACAGCTCCAACGCCCGCGCCTGGCTCTCCCGGGCGCGGCCGGTGTCCCCGAGCGTGGTGAAGGCGTGACTGAGGTGGACGTGATGCTTCTGCTCGCCGTACGTCAGCCACGTATCCGACCTCTCGCATTCGGGGAGCCGGGCCATGAGGGCATCGGCGGCCGCGAGCGCGGCGCGGGCCTGCTCGGGCTGATGGTTGAGGGCGTAGGCGCGGGCGGCGACGGCGGCCGCCAACGTCGCCGCGGCGGTCGGCCGGGTGCCGGCGGCGTGCCGGGCCTGGTCGGCGAGTCCGGCTGCTGCCTTCGGAGCGCCGTAGTTGAGCGGCACCATCGCCTCGCGCGCCCGGACCCAGGCGTACAGCTGGCCGTCGCCGGATTCGGCGGCAGCGCGGGCGGCCGTGGCGAACCAGGCGCGGGATTCCCGGCGGCTGCCCAGGTCGTGTAAGACGATCGCGGTCATCCCGGCCATCTGTCCGGCCGTGCGGCACAGCCGAGCCCGTACCGGTGCGGGCTGCGGGACGGTGAGCAGCGGGCGCAGGGTCGTGAAGTCGGTGACCATGTCGGCCAGGACGCGGGTGGGTTGCTGGCCGTGATAGCCGTACCCGTAGCTCTCGGCAGCGGCCTCCAGGTCGGCCAGGTCCTGGGGCACGTCGGGGGAGAGGGTCTGGTCGACGTCGGTCCGGGCGGCAGTGAGCGCGGCGAGCGCCGGAGCGGTGAGGCCGGCGGCGAGCGCGCCACGCAGCAGATTGCGGCGCTTCATCGGATCATCTCCATGGTGGGACTCCGTGCTGAGAACGGCGGTGTCCTCCCAGGGTTGCGCAGCAAGGCCCAGGAGGGCACCGGGAATGCGCAGACCGTCGGCGATTCTCTCGACAGTTGCCAGCGCGGTGACCGAGGCCGCGCCCCGGGCGATCTGGCTGACACGCTCGGCTTTGAGCGCACACGCTTCGGCGATCCGGTTGAAGGAGATCCCCACGTCGTGGGCCGTCGCAAAGACCACGGTGAAGTCCCGCTCGTACAGGGCCCGGACGAACGCTGGGTCGGCCAGCAGATGGCGCGGCACTTGGGCGGGTGACGGCGGTAAGTCGTCCACAAGTCCCCCAGAACTCTCGTGGAATGACGAAGCGTCAGCCCCACGACCATACCCACCGTGGGGCCCCCATGACGGGGTTATCGCGAGCGGGTCGGGTGGCTGTACTGGCGGTGTTCGCGGCCGTGCCGACAGGGCCCGGCCACCAGCCCCGCAGGAGGATTCCATGCAGAGTCCCGCCACGCCCCCGCCCGCCACGTCCGGGCCGTCAACGGGCGGCCTGGTCCGTTCCCGTCGGTCGATCGTCGCCGCCCGGGGCCGCAACGCCATCCCCTCGGACGGCGGCGGCACCGGCAAGAGCGACGGCAACGACTGACGGACCGGGAGCCCTGACGCGATGACGCAGATGTCCATCGCGGCGTGCCTGGGGAGGCGTTGTCGACGACGATCACCTGCGGCTGTTC
>NZ_JBEXSH010001012.1:0-2991 GCF_040613555.1 Streptomyces sp. NPDC006265 | reverse complement strand
GGTGTCGCGATGCCCGGCACGCCGAGAGCACGCACCGAACACCGCTCCTTCCTCTACGGAGATCCATCAGAAGGGCCCTAGACGAGCGGCAGGCGGAGTTCGAACAGGGCTCCGCCTGCGGGCCCCCGTCCGGCCGTGAGCGTGCCACCGTGCCGGACGGCGACGTCGCGGGCGATGGCGAGCCCCAACCCGGCTCCGCCGTCGTCGCGACTGCGGGCCGCGTCCAGCCGGACGAACCGTTCGAAGATCCGCTCCCGGTCGTCCTCGGGCACCCCGTCGCCGTCGTCGGCCACCCCGGCCACGGCCCGGTCGCCCTCACGCCGCACGTTCACGGTCACGGCCGACCGGGCATGCCGCTGGGCGTTGTCGAGCAGATTGGCGAGCACCCTCCCCAACTGCCCCCGCGATCCGGCCACCTCCACCGGCTCCGCGTCCACGGTGACACCCGTCCGCCCCTCGGCCGCCTCCCGGGCCAGCCGGGCAAGGTCGATCTTCGCGTCGCCCGGCCGCTCCCCCGCGTCCAGCCGGGCGAGCAGCAGCAGGTCGGCCGCCAGCCACTGCAGCCGGACGGTGTCCTCCACGGCCCCGTCCAGGTCCAGCAGTTCGGGGTGAGCGGCGGCCACCTCAAGCTGGGTCCGCAGCGAGGCGACCGGGCTGCGCAGCTCGTGGGAGGCGTCGGCGACGAACCGCCGCTGCCGCTCCACGGACGTCTCCAGCGCCGCGAGCGTCTCGTTGGTGGTGCTGGCGAGCCGGGCGATCTCGTCGTGCGTGTCCGGTTCCGGGACTCGCCGCGCGAGGTCCTCGGAATGGGTGATCGCGGCCATCTCGCGCCGGATCCCCTCCACCGGCCGCAGGGCCCGCCGGGTGACCAGCCAGGTCACGGCCGCGACGACACCGAGCAGCAGCGGGAACCCGATCAGCATCACCGTCAGCGCGGTCCGCACGGCCCCGTGCTCGGCGGCCAGCGGGGAACCGGCGTAGACCTTGAGGGGCCCCCGGTCGTGGGTCTCCACCTCGACGGCGGCGAAGCGGTAGTCCTCCGCGTCGCCATCGATGGTCGCGGACCCGTTGCTGAAGACGCTCTCCCCCGAGATCTCACCGGCTTCGAGGGGCTCGCCCGCGTCCTCGGCGTCGTCATCGTCGTCCCCGGAGGGCTTCGCCGCCGGCTGCGGTTTCACCCGGGCGGTGTCGGTCCCGCTGATCCGCTCCAGATCCTCACTGGCCGCGACCAGCCGACCGTGCTCGTCCAGGACCTGCACGGGCCCGTCGTCGCCGTCGAGACCCGAGAGCTTGTCGTACGGCGTGCCGGCCGCCAGCTCGGAGGCGACCGCCCGCACGGAACGCTCCGCCTGCGTACCGGCCTCGCCGATGAGGTTGGACCGCAGGGACAGCAGCACGGCGGCCCCGGCCGCGACGAGCGCCACCGCGACCACCAGGGTCGCCCCCAGCGTGGCCCGCGCCCGGACGGACCCGAACAGCCGCCTCACGGCGACGTCTCCAGCCGGTATCCGGCCCCGCGCACGGTCCGGATCAGCCCCGCCCGCAGCTTCCGCCGCAGCGTGCTGACGTACACCTCGACGATGTTCGGATCGCCCTCGTACGCGAAGTCCCAGACGTGCTCCAGGATCTCGGACTTGGACACCACCTCGCCGGCCCGCAGCACGAGCTGCTCCAGCACGGAGAACTCCTTGGCGGTGAGGGTGATCTCGTCCTCGCCCAGACACACCCGCCGGGCCGCGGTGTCCACCTTCAGATCCCCGTGCACATGCACGGGCGAGACCCCCGCGCCCTGCCCGCGCCGCCGCAGCAGCGCCTTGACCCGGGCGACGAGTACGACGTACGAGAACGGCTTGGTCAGATAGTCGTCCGCGCCCGTGTCGAGCCCCTCGGCCTCGTCGTACTCGCCGTCCTTGGCCGTCAGCATCAGGATCGGCACGTCGTGCCCGGCGGCGCGCAGGGCGGCGCAGACCCGGTACCCGTTGAGGCCGGGCAGCATGATGTCGAGGATGACCAGGTCGTACGTGCCCTCCGAGGCCTGGTACAGCCCCTCCCGTCCGTCGTGGACGACATCCACGGCGTACCCCTCGGCCGTCAGGCCCCCGGCGAGTGACAGGGCCAGCCGCTTCTCGTCCTCCACGATCAACAGGCGCATGCGTAAAGAGTGGCAAAGGGAACCTGAAGATCCCTTCAGTGGGCTTCAGGTTCCTCTCAGCCTCCGTCGGCCAGAGTCGAAGACGTCGAAAAGGAAACGACTCGGGAGGAATCCGCATGAAGCGCAACATCGTGATCGCCGCTGTGACCGCCGCCGCTCTGATCGGAGGCGGGACGGCCACGGCCCTCGCGACCACGGGAGACGACCAGGGCTCGGCGCGGCAGGCGGCCAACACCCCGCTGTCGAACGGCGACCTCCGAGACGACCGGGACGACGACGGCGACCGGGACGACGACGCCGACAAGACGGTTTCGGCGGACGTGACGGCGTCCGAGGCGATCGCCTCCGCACTGAAGCACACGTCGGGCACGGTGGTCTCCGCCGAGCTGGACGACGAGGACGACAGCGACAAGGTGGTCTGGAAGGTCGACGTCCTGTCCGGCGACAACACCTGGCACAGCGTGAGCGTCGACCCGGCCAACGGCAGGGTCCTCGGTGCGCACGCCGACGACGAGGACGACACGGCGCGGGTGCGGGCGGCGCTGAAGGGCTCGTCGGTGACGGCCGAGGAGGCCGCGAAGACTGCCGCCGGCAAGGGCGTGGTGACGTCCGTCGACCTCGACGAGGACGGCACGGACACGTCCTGGGAGGCCGAGACGCGCACGTCCGGCGGCTCCGAGCAGGACTGGAAGGTCGACCTCGCCTCGGGCAAGGTCACGGCGGACCGCGCCGACGCGCGGGACGACGACGCTGACGACGCTGACGACCAGGACTGATCACCAGCTGCCCCTCTTCACGGTCCCGACGTCCCCACGGACGCCGGGGCCGGGTGGGTCCGC
>NZ_JBEXSH010001011.1:0-2993 GCF_040613555.1 Streptomyces sp. NPDC006265 | reverse complement strand
GGGGGGGGGGGGGGGGGGGCGGGCCGTCGGCGGGGGGGAGCCGGGCCTCTGCGGCGGGGCAGATGGCGGCGACGGATCCGGCACCGGCCCCGGATCCGCTGGAGGCGCAGGCGCGGACTCGGGCGAGAGCACCGGCGCAGGCGAGGGCACCGGCCGTGCCGCCAGCAGGACGTCCGCGTCCGGGTCCCACGGAGGAGCCAGTGCCTGCGGTATCTGCGGGTCGTCCTCTTCCGCCTTGTAACCGGCCTCGTCCATCCGCTGCTTCAGTGTGGGATACAGCTCGGAGAGCCACGTCTCCCCGCCCTCGTCGAGAACCTCCGCCAGCTCACGGGTGAAGGGCGTCGCGATGTCGGCGTCCCCACCCAGGATGCAGCGGTTGGGCTGGACGCTCATCAGGAGCAGGACCTTCTCCTTGTTCCCCTCCGGATCGAGGAAGCGGTGCCAGATGCCCGCGGCATGACCCGCGTAGCAGCAGTCCAGGATCACCAGCACCTTCTCGGCGTGGTTCTCGGCGACGCAGATCTCGCTCAGCACCTGGGCGAAACTCACCGCACCGGGCAACTCGCCCGCGAGCACCCGCGCGGTACGCATCTGGAGGTACAGCTCACCGCCGGACGTGTTCACGACGGCGTGCCCGGCGAAATAGAGCAGCAGCAGGCCCTCGGCCTCGCTCACGGCGCGGCGCAGCGCACCGGTGAAGTCGTGCTGGGACGGCGAGGGCAGCACAGTGACCTCACCCGCGCCGAACACCCCGCCCCGGTACAGGGCGTCCTCGATCGTCGTCCGGTTGTGCCGCACGGCGGGGAGCTGGCCGATCACTCCATACGGATCCGGTGCCGTGTGGTCGTACTCGGACACACCGACGATCAGCGCCCGGTTCGCCCTGCCGCGCGGGTCGAAGCGGCTCACCGCCTACTCCCCGTCGGGGTCCAGTGGGCGGATCTGCGGATCGGGGTCGCCGCCCTGCAACCGGCGGCGGTTGTTCGTCCAAGTCTTCACCGCGCGGGCGGTGTACTCGGTGAGCGCCCCGACCGTGACGACGTCGCCGAGGAGTTTCAGCACGAGTTCGAGGTCGGGCCCGAGGCGTCCCGGGGCCCCGTCCGTGCCGGCCCGTTCCTCGATGCGCAGGTGCCGGCCGGAGAGCAGTTCCTCCAGCGGCTCCTCGCGCTCCAGCCACGTCTTCAGAGCTCTGACGTCATCCACGGTCGCGCCGGCGCCCAGCCGGACGCGCACGCCTAAGACAGCCACTTCGTCCCCCTCTGTCATACCCGACATCATGACACCGGGTCAGGCCCCGGCGGCAGACCTGTGACGTGACCTGTGAAAGCGATGGTTGCCCCCTTCTCGCCACGCGCACACGGCGCACGCGGCTCAGCCCTGGGTCTGCAACTGGCGCAGCTGCCGCTGCACATGGTCCAGCGCCCCTTCGCGTCGCCCGGGCACCCGTCCGCGCAACGCGGCCAGCGCGGCGCCCAGTTCACGGGCGGGGGCGGTGTCGTGGACCTGGCCCCACTGGTGGTGGGCCCGGTCCACGGCGGCCTCGACGGCGGGTGCGTCCGGAGCCTGCCCGGCGTTCAGACGGGCGGTGGCGATCATCAGCCAGGTGCGGCAGCTGCGGGCCGCGTCCCCGGCGAACATCGCCAGGTCGGCCCGTACTTCGGCCCAGTGCAGGGCCTCTTCGGACGCGGGCCCGTGCGCGGTGACGGCGGCCTGCTCGTGCCGGGCGGCGAGCGCGTCGGCGTCCGGGTGCCGGCCGGACTGGACGGCGGCGGAGATGGCGGCGTGCGGATCCCCGCCGGTCGGGCCGGGCGTGCTCAGCACCAGGTCCGTGCCCGCGCTCTCCGGCGCGATCCGGGTCAGCGCCTGCTGGTGCAACTGCTCGACCGGCGGCCGGAATCCGCTGCGCAGGATCGTCGCGACGGCCTTCATGTACGCCGGGACCGCGACCGTGCGTCTGGACGGCGGGGGCGCGATGCGGCCGTGAACGGCGTTGCCGCGCCCCGAGTCCAGCGGGGTGCTCCGCAGCAGCTCCCAGGTCTCTGCGTCGGCGTGCAGGTCGAGCAGGAGGGTCGTGGCGCCGGCGGGCCTGAGCCGCAGCTCCTCCCGGAACCAGTGCCAGGGGAATGCCGTGTAGCGGGCGGTGGAGGCGGTGGTGCGGGCCAGCGCGAGGTGGGGCAGACGCTGCCGGCGGTCGAGCTGGAGCTGCCCGGTGACGTACACGGTGAGGGGGCCGGGGGCCGCGGCGGCGGCGCGCAGCCGGGTGAGAACGGCCTGCGGCTCCAGCGGGTCGGCGAGTTCGACGACGTTCGCGGTGTCGGTGCCGGACAGCACCGCGGGCGCCACGGCGGCGAGGACGGGGAGCACCGAGGCGGCGTCCACCAGGCGCCCCCTGCCCACCGGCGAGGCCGCCAGCAGCAGCACGGTTCCGGGCATGGCCCCACCCCCTGTGTCGATCACGTACGTCAGCACCGTAACCGCTGCGGCTGCAAAGGTGGGTCTCAGGACCGCAAACGTCCGCCTTCTGGGGCTTCGCCCCCGGGTCTCCCGCGGACGGCGAACACCGTGGTGTCGTCGGCCAGGGGCCCGCCGCCGTGCCGCGGTGTGCCGTCCCGTACGAAGGTGGCGAGGCGGGCCGGTTCGGCGGTGCCTGGGTCCTCGGCGACGGCCCGGCTCACCTCGTGGGCGAGCGGGTAGAACACGCCGGTGCCGTCCCGGGCCTCGGTCACGCCGTCCGTCACCAACAGCAGCGTCTCGTCGGCGGAGATCCGCCACCGCCGGACCTGCGGCGGCCCGGGCGCGAGCCCCCGGAAGCCGAGCGGCGGCCCGGCAGCAGCAGCGGCGGCACCCAGGCCACGCTGCGGCCCCCCACCCGCAGCAGCTCCTGCCGCCGCACGACGTCGACCCCGACCGTGACATCTCGGTGTACATCAACAGCCCCGGCGGCTCCTTCACGGCGCTCACCGCGATCTACGACACGATGCAGTACGTGAAGC
>NZ_JBEXSH010001010.1:0-2994 GCF_040613555.1 Streptomyces sp. NPDC006265 | reverse complement strand
CCGCTTGGCGACGTTGCGGAAGTGGGAGAACAGCTTCTGGCTGTCCTCGCCCGCGCCGTCCCAGGAGAAGACGACGAACTGCGGGGGCTTCTGACCGGGCCGCAGGCGTTCCGGTCTGGGCAGGTGCGGCTGGGCGCCGGTGTAGGCGGTGGAACCGTCTCCGATCAGCCGGACGGCGCTCTTGGGCGCCTGTGCCGGTGTCGGCTTCTGTGGCTCGGGGGCCTCTTGCCGGGGGGTGCCGGTCGCGCAACCGGCGAGCGATGCGGCACAGACCGCGGCGATCACGGAACTCGCGGCGATCCTGTGGGTGGCGGCCATGTTCCGCCCACCTTCTTCCTTCTCTCGGGTGCGGACAGCGCCGCCAAATTCGCACGAGCTCGAGAAGGAGTTAGTACGACAAGCCGACCAAATGGCTACTTCACTCTTCTGAGGCATCTATTAGCCCATTTGCCCGTAAAGCCTATGCTCGCCCTTTACTCTGCATTACGATCCGTTTACCGAGCGTTGATTCATCCCGCCGATTTACGCCGTGACCGCCGCGACCGAACCCCGCCCCGAGCGGGGCCCCCAGTTACGCGACCGCGCAGCCCCGGAGGAGACGGGAAACCATGTCAGCCTGCGTCCCCACACGCGCCGCCGATCCGAACCGAACCGAGCGCACCCACCCGCCCCACAGCCCGCCGCCGAGCGGACCCCGCCGATTCAGGATCGCGGGTGCCGATGTGTCGGCCTCGATCGCGGTCTTCCTGATCGCCCTGCCCCTGTCCCTGGGCATCGCCCTCGCCACCGGCGCCCCTCTCCAGGCCGGCCTCGTCGCCGCCGCCGTGGGCGGCCTCGTCGCCGGACGGCTCGGCGGCTCCCCGCTCCAGGTGAGCGGCCCGGCCGCCGGGCTCACCGTCGTCACCGCCGACCTCATCCAGCGCTACGGCTGGCGGACGACCTGCGCCATCACCGTCCTCGCCGGCCTCGCCCAACTCGGCCTGGGCTGCCTGCGCGTGGCCCGTGGCGCCCTCGCCGTCAGCCCCGCCATCGTGCACGGCATGCTCGCCGGGATCGGCGTCACCATCGCCGTCGCCCAGCTGCACATCGTGCTCGGCGGCACACCGCAGAGTTCCGTCCCGGACAACCTCCGCGCGCTGCCCGCCCAGTTGGCGCACATGCGCCCGGCGGCCGCGTCGGTGAGCGTGCTGACCCTGGCGCTGCTGCTGCTCTGGCCGAGACTGCCCGGCCGGGCCGGACGCCTGCTGCGCAAGGTCCCGGCCGCGCTCGTCGCCGTCGCCGGAGCCACCGCGGCCGCCGCCCTCGCCGGGCTGCGCCTGCCCGAGGTCGACCTGCCGTCCTGGAGCAACCACGCCCTGGCCGGGCTGCCCGAGGGCCCCGTGCTCGGCCTGGTCGCCGCCGTGCTCACCACCACGCTGGTGTGCAGTGTGCAGTCGCTGCTCGGCGCGGTCGCCGTGGACAAGCTGGTGGCCGGCCGCCCCGGCTTGTCGACCCGCGTCGGGCGCTCGCATCTCGACCGCGAGCTGCTCGGGCAGGGGGCCGCCAACATCGTCTCCGGCTCGCTCGGCGGACTGCCCATCGCCGGTGTGGCCGTGCGGAGTTCGGCGAATGTGCACGCGGGCGCGGTCAGCCGGAACTCCACGATGCTGCACGGCGTTCTCGTAGTGATCGCCGCGCTGCTGATGGTCCCGATCCTGGAGCTCATCCCGCTCGCCTCGCTCGCCGCCCTGGTGATGGCCGTCGGCATCCAGATGGTGTCCCTGAACCACATCCGCACGGTGACCCGCCACCGAGAAGTGTGGGTCTACGCCGTCACCACCCTCGGCGTGGTCTTCCTCGGCGTCCTGGAGGGCGTGGCGCTCGGCATCGCCATGGCCGTCGGTGTCGCCCTGCACCGCCTCACCCGCACCCGCATCACGCGCGAAGTCAGGAAAGGAGTCCATCACGTACACGTCAGAGGACAGTTGACGTTCCTCGCGGTGCCACGGCTCAGCCGGGCCCTGCACCTCGTGCCCCACGGTGCCGACACCGTCGTCGAGCTGGACGGGTCGTTCATGGACCACGCGGCGTACGAGACGTTGCAGGACTGGCAGAAGACGCACACCGCGCAGGGCGGCACCGTGGAGATCACCGGTCGGCATCCCGGCACCCGCATCTCCGAGCCCCAGGCCTTTGACGACTGCCGCTGCAAGCCCTGGACACCCTGGCGCAACCACCAGTGCGAAGGCCCCCAGTCCGTACCCCCTGCCGAGAAGAACCCGGACGGGTCGGACCGCTCCGAGCCGGACCCGACGGGCACCGGCGGAACCAGCGGGCACGAACTGGCGCGTGGCATCAGCGCGTTCCAGCGCAACACCGCACCCCTGGTACGCAGCGAGCTGGCCCGCCTGGCGAGAGAGGGGCAGAAGCCCTCGCAGCTCTTCCTCACCTGCGCCGACTCCCGGCTGGTCACATCGATGATCACTTCCAGTGGTCCGGGCGACCTGTTCGTCGTGCGCAACGTGGGCAACCTCGTCCCGCGCCCGGGCGAGGAGAGCGGCGACGACTCGGTGGCAGCGGCGATCGAATACGCCGTGGACGTGCTTCAGGTGCGGTCCATCACGGTCTGCGGGCACTCGGGATGCGGCGCCATGCAGGCCCTGCTCAACTCCGAGCCCGGCGGTGCCCGAACCCCGTTGAAGCGGTGGCTGCGGCACGGGCTGCCGAGCCTGGAGCGCATGGCCGACGACAGTCTGCCGTGGGGCAGACTGGCCGGACGGTCCCCCGACGACGCGGTCGAGCAGCTCTGCCTGACGAACGTGGTCCAGCAGCTGGAGCACCTGCGCGCCCACGACTCGGTGGCCCGGGCGCTCGGCGAGGGCGCCCTGGAGCTGCACGGGATGTACTTCCACGTGGGCGAGGCCGAGTCCTACCTGCTCACCGAGTCGGAGACCGGCGGCGTCTTCGACCGCGTCAGGATGCGGAAGTGGTCCGGCGTCGGCCAGTTGAAGCCGG
>NZ_JBEXSH010001009.1:0-2998 GCF_040613555.1 Streptomyces sp. NPDC006265 | reverse complement strand
AGTACGTCCAGTACGAGGGCTTCCGGCCGGCACGCCGAGAGCACGCACCAAACGCCGCTCCTCAACGGGCAAACGTTGCCTGCCGCGGCACTAGATACGCGGCCGCCGCGCCCGGGGTTCAGAGCCCGGTCGGGTCCGGCGGACAGAGCACTCAGTACCTCCTCACGAGTGCACTGAGTGCCATGGCGTCCGCACGGGTGCTACGTTCGCGCTCATGAGCTCCGAGAAAGCCGAGGCCGGCACCGGGAAACCGCCCATCCGGGACGCCCTGGTGGCGGCGGCCTACCAGCTGTTCCCGGAGCGGGGGTACGAGCAGACCACCGTCGACGACATCGTGGCGCTCGCCGGTGTCGGACGGCGCTCGTTCTTCCGCTACTTCCCCTCCAAGGAGGACGTGGTCTTCCCGGACCACGAGCGGTGCCTCGCCGACATGACGGCGTTCCTGGCGGACGGCTCCGACGACGAACCGGTGCGGCGGGTCTGCGACGCGGCCCGGCTCGTGCTGCGCATGTACGCCGAGAACCCGGCGTTCTCGGTGCAGCGCTACCGCCTCACCAAGCAGGTGCCGGGGCTGCGGGCCTACGAGCTGTCGGTGGTGTGGCGCTACGAGCGGGCCCTCGCCGAGTACCTGCGCCGTCGCTTCGCCGCCCGCCGGGACGGCACACTGCAGGCCGACGTGATCGCGGCGGCGGTGGTCGCGGCGCACAACAACGCGCTGCGTTCCTGGCTGCGTTCGGACGGGCAGGGCGACGCGGGCGCGACGGTGGGCCACGCGCTGGACTACGTGCAGTCGGCGTTCGGCGGTGTCCCGCTGCCGCCCGCCGTGGAGCAGCCGGAGGACGTGGTGGTCGTGGTGTCGCGGCGCGGGGCACCGCTGTGGCGGGTCGTGCAGGAGATCGAGACGACGCTGGGACGGGGCTGAGGACTCCGCACATTGAGGGTACGGAGTGCCTTTACGAGTGGCACTGAGTGCCATACTCTGTGCTGCGTGCACGGTGGCACGGCGAACCGCGCACACGTGTGCGCGGGTGATCGCGTGCGCGGATTCCGGCCGAGTGCAGGGAGTTGACCAGCGTGTACCACTCAGGAAGCGTCGCTCAGCAGGCAGCCGGCTCCGCGACGGGCCTGCTGGACCCGAGGGGCCAGAACGCGGAGGCCATCCTCTACCAGCGCTGCACCTGGTGCGGCACCGCCATGTACCACCGGCTGCTGTGTCCGGTCTGCCGGGGCAGCGAGCTGCGCACGGAGCGCGCCGAGGGCACGGGCACGGTGCGCCACTCCACCGTCGTGCACCGCAACACGCCCGCGGCGCGCAACGTGTCGCAGATAGAGATGTCCGAGGGCTTCGTGGTGCGCGGCCGGGTGATGGGCCCGCCGATCGGCATCCACAGCGGGGACCGGGTACGCCTGTCCACGGCCAAGGACCCGGTACGGGGCGAGCCGGTCTTCCAGTTGCTGGACGAGCCGTACCGGGCCTGGAGCTGAGGCGCGCTCAGCCCGTGATCAGCTCGTCGGTGCGCACGGGCCGCCCCGTCTCGAAGCTCCGGTTGGCCGCCAGTCCGACCGCGAGGGCGAGCGCCCCGTCGCGTTCGGTGGCCGTGGGACGGGTCACGGCGGCGGTGTCGGCAGGGCCGACGGGGCCGAACAGCGCGTCGAGCATGCGCGGATCACCGCCGCCGTGGGCCTCGTGGTCGACGGCGAGCGGCACGGCCACCGGGGGCTGCCACAGCGGGCGCAGGGTGAGACGGGCGCCGCCCGCGTTCTCGGCCGCCGTGTCGCCGTGCACCGCACCCGCCGCCGAGGTGATCCGGCTCAGCGGCGGCTGCCAGCGGCTCTCCTCGACCTCCAGCTCCAGCCGGCCCGCGCTGCCGTTGAACATCACCCGGTAGCCCTCCCAGGGGGAATAGGCGGTCAGGTGGTACGTCATCGTCGCGCCGCGCGCGTAGCGCACCAGGACGGACATGTCGTCCTCGATGGTGACCCGCCCGTCGAAGACGTTGCGGTCGCGCAGATAGCCGTCGTCGCGTTCGGCGTCGAGGTAGAGGGCGCGCAGGGTGTCGTCGGCGGCGAGGTCCAGGGCGAAGGGGTCGTCGGCGGCCCGCTCGGCGCCGTGAGCACGGTCGTAGTCCCGACGCAGTCCGTGCCGCTCACCCGCCTCTCGGCCGTAGAAGCCGAGCCGCCCGTAGCCGAAGGCCTCCCGGGGCTCGTCGGCGAGCCACCAATTCACCAGGTCGAAGTGGTGCGAGGACTTGTGCACCATCAGGCCGCCGCTGTGCCGCTTATCGCGGTGCCAGCGGCGGAAGTAGTCGGCGCCGTGCCGTACGTCGAGCAGCCACTCGAAGTGAACCGACAGCACCTCACCGACCGCGCCGTCGGCGAGCAGGGCCCGGACCTTCTCGTGCACGGGGTTGAAGCGGTAGTTGAAGGCGACGGTCAGGGAGTTGCCGGTCTCCCGGACGGTGTCGAGGATGCGGGAGCAGCGCTCGGCGTCGACGGTCATCGGCTTCTCCGTGACGACGCAGCAGCCCGCCTTCAGCGCCGGGACGATGTAGCGGTCGTGCTCGGCGTCGACGGTGGTGACGACGACCTCGTCGATACCCTCCCCGGCGAGCAGGGCGGTGAAGCGGTCGGGCTCCCAAGGGGTGGCGGCCGGTGCGCCGCTCTCGGCCAGCAGCCGGTTGTGGAAGGCCATCCGGGTCGGGCTGGGGTCGCACAGCGCGGCCACGACATGGCCGGGGCGTTCGGCGAGGCCGCGGGTGAACAGCTGGGCCCGGTGTCCGGTGCCGACGACGGCTGCGCGCAGGGCGGGGGTTCGGCTCATGGCAGGTGCCCTTTCCCGTGGAAGGGGTCCCCACTCCCCGCGGCCTAAAGCGCTTGCCGTACTCAGAGGGTGATGCGGATGCCCACCGTGCCGTCCACGCCCCGGCGCAGCCGGCTGCCGAGACCTCAAGGCCGGCCGTAGTGGGCTCATCGGCCTCATAGCGCTGGACCTGACCAG
>NZ_JBEXSH010001008.1:0-3003 GCF_040613555.1 Streptomyces sp. NPDC006265 | reverse complement strand
CAGCGCCTCGGACATGGCCGGCGCGCCCGCGGACCCGCCCCCCCACCCCCCCCCCCCGCGCCGGCCCCCCCCCCGCGCGCCCGCCCCGCCCCCCACCCCCCCGCCGCCTCCGATGCTCACGACGACGTCCGTGAGCTCACCGGCGTCGGCGGCGAACTCCAGCCCGGCCGTGCCCTGTCCGGCGATCACCACCGGGTCGTCGAAGGGGTGGACCAGGGTCAGCCCCTCCTGCTGGAGCCGTGTCATGAGCGCGAACGCGCCGTCCATGTCGTCGGTCAGCCGCACCGACGCGCCGGCCGTCTCCGCGATCTCCACGGCACGGGCGGGTGCCGAGCGCGGCATCACTACCGTGGCCTTCACGTCGAGAGCCGCCGCCATGACCGCGACGGCGATCCCGTGGTTGCCGCCGCTGACCGCCACCACGCCGGCGGCCCGCTCCGCCTCGCCCAGTGACAGCAGTTTCGCCGTGGCCCCGCGCGCCTTGAACGAGCCGGTGCGCTGCAGCAGTTCGAGCTTCGCGGTGACCGGAACCCCGAGCAGCGCCGACAGTCCCGGGCTGTCCACGGTCGGGGTGCGCACGATGTGCCGGGCGATCTGCCCCGCCGCGGCTTCGATCTCCGAGATGCCGATCATGGCGGCCATCCTTCCGGCGCGGGGTCGCGAAACGCGCCGTGTCGAACCCTGACGCGCGCGGGGGCCGAGGTCAACGCGGTTCGGGTGGTGGCGGGCGGAGCGGGACGACGTGGCCGCGTTCATCGCCCCGGCGGCGCCGAGAGCCCGCCCCGGGCGAGATGCCGTCACCGCGTGGAGCACCCCGGCCCGCATCGAGGGCCCGGCGTTCGCGTGGGCTCAGACATCGCGCCGCACCAGGTAGCCGAGCAGTGACCGTAGTTCACCGGCGGCCCGGGCGGTCGACGGCACATCGGCGAGGGCTGTCTCCACGGCGGTGCTGTGCCGCCGGGCCTCTGCCAGGGCCGCCGAGCGGCCGCCCGCCTCCTCGATCAGGGTCGCCGCCCTCTCCGGCGCGTCGCCCGACTCCAGGAGGTCCGCGATCCGGCCGCCCATCGGGGAACCGAGCGCCACCAGCACCGGAAATGTCTTCTTCCGCGTGCCGGTTCGATTCGAGCTCGGTGGGGAAACCGACGTGGACATAGCCCGCGAGACGCCCGCCGAGCTCGGCGACCAGGCAGTCCTCGGGGGCGTGCCGCTCGCTGAAGAAGGGAGGGTACGGCGGCTGCGGCTCGGGCATCACCGCGTGCAGAGGCGACCAGGTGAGCCGGTCGAGCAGGGCCAGCTCCTCGTCGTCCTCGGGCCGGGCGACACGGATGCGCGGTGCGGGGAGCTCGGACATGGGCGTCACCCTACGGCGAGCGGATCAAGGCCATGCAAGGGATTTGAGCAGCGACCCGGCAGGATGGGTTCATGGAGCGTTCAAGAATCGCGGTGGCGGGTGCGTCCGGCCTGATCGGCGGTGCCCTGGTGCGGTCCCTGACCGCCGACGGGCACGAGGTGCGCCGCCTGGTGCGCGGCACGCCCCGGGCGGCCGGGGAGATCCGCTGGGACCCCGAGGGCGGGCACGTGGACGCGGCCGGGCTCGCCGGCTGCCATGCCGTGGTCAACGTGGCGGGGGCCGGCGTCGGCAACCGGCGCTGGACGGAGGCCTACAAACAGCGGATCCGCGACAGCCGCGTGAACGGCACGGCGGCCCTCGCCGAGGCGGTCGCCTCGCTGGACGCGACGGACCGCCCGCGGGTCTTCGTCAACGGCAGCGCCATCGGCTACTACGGCGAGACCGGCGAGCGGACGGTCGACGAGAGCGCGCCCGCGGGAGAGGGCTTCCTGCCGTCGCTGTGCGTGGAGTGGGAGGGGGCCACCGCGCCCGCCCGGGAGGCCGGTGTCCGCACGGTGTTCACGCGGACCGGGCTGGTCGTCTCGCGCGAAGGCGGCGCCTGGGGGCGGCTCTTCCCGCTGTTCCGGGCGGGGGCCGGCGGGCGGATGGGCGACGGGCGGCAGTACTGGTCGTTCGTCGCGCTGCACGACGAGGTCGCCGCGATCCGGCATCTGATCGAGACCGACGGCCTGTCCGGACCGTTCAACATCACCGCCCCGAACCCCGTGACGAACCGTGAGATCACGGCGGCGATGGGCCGCGTGCTGCACCGGCCGACCCTGTTCCCGGTGCCCGCGGCCGTCCTGCGGACCGTGCTCGGCGAGATGGCCGGGGACGTCCTCGGCAGCGCCCGGGTGCTGCCGACGCGCCTGTTGGAGTCGGGCTTCCGCTTCGCCTTCCCGGAGATCGAGGGGGCGATCCGCGCGGCCCTGTGACGGCTCCCCGCCCCGCCGGAAGCTGACCGGGCGGCGCACACCGGCCGCCTGTCCGGGATCCGACCGGCCGTTCCGAGACAGCTCCCCGAGGCGCACACCAGCCCCCTGCGACCACTTCATGCCCACCAGGCGTTCGTATGCGACCGTTGTGCGACCGTGCCCTGCCGATGCGCGACTCCCCCTGACCGATCACGGTCCTACCCTCGACCAGAACTCGCGTATCCCTGCGGCCTGTTGAGGGCATGACGTCTCCAGCGCCCGCGCAACCTCGAGGAGGGGCACGTGCTTGAGCCCGCGTACCAGGCGGACGTGGTCGTCGTAGGGGCCGGGGTCGCCGGACTCTCGGCCGCGCACCGGCTGACCAGCGCAGGAGTGACGACCATGGTCCTGGAAGCCGCCCACGGGGTCGGCGGCCGCATGGCGACGGAGAAGGTCGACGGCTTCCGGCTCGACAGGATCGGCCAGTTGCTGTCCACGGCGTATCCCGAACTACGGCAGACACCCGGTCTCGACGGGCTGGTGCTGCGGCCCTTCACACCCGGTGTCCTGCTGCACGGCGACGGTCGCCACCACCGCGCGGGCGTCCAACCGGGCGCAGGGGGCGCACGGGGCGCACTGCACGCCGTACGCGCGCTGGCGAGTGCTCCCCGCCCGCCGTCCGCACCGAGGCCGCCGAGG
>NZ_JBEXSH010001007.1:0-3009 GCF_040613555.1 Streptomyces sp. NPDC006265 | reverse complement strand
GTGCCCGCCCCTTCGGCAAGCCCATCGCTCTTCCGGAACCCTTCGCCTTCGACCTGGACACGGCCGACCTCCTCGCGGAGCGCCGACGGCGTGCAGCCCCCCTCGGCACCGGCCGGCCCGCCGAACTCCCCCTCTCCGCCCATCTGAAGCTGCTGCGGCAGGCGGGCTTCGGCACGGCCGGGCCGGTGTGGCAGTACGGCGACAGCTGCGTGGTCGTGGCGGTGCGCTGACCCTGCGCATCACCCGGGCGCCCTGCGCCGGATGGCGGGCAGGGGCGGGCATTCCGACAATGCATGCAGAGGCCGCCTTATGGTGATGTCGTCGGCCGCCCCCGGCGGAAGCGCCCCGAGCGGCACACCCCCACGCGAGGAGCCCCCATGACCACCGCCGAGCACACCACCCACGAGAACCACGCGCACGCCCACGGCGACGACTGCGGCCACCTCGCCTTCACCCACGGCGACCACACCGACTACGCCCACGACGGCCACATCCACCGGATGCACGACGGCCACGCCGACGAGTGCGCGGGCGGCGGTCACACGGTGCACCGGAACCACGACCACGAGCACGGCGACGACTGCGGCCACCTGGCCGTGCGGCACGGCGACCACACGGACTACGTGCACGACGGCCACCGTCACGCCGCTCACGAGGGTCACTGGGACGACCACTGAGGCAGCTCGGGCCGGATGCCGTCCGGCACGTTCGGGTCAGGCCGTCCCAGTGGACGGTGCGGTCGCACCAGCGCTCCAGCAGGATGCGGTCGTGGCCGACGGCCAGCAGGGCGGCACCGGTCGAGGACCGGTAGCTCTCGACGGCCGCGACCCGGGCTGCCGCGGTGGAGGCGTCGAGCATCGTGGTCATCCCGTCGCACACCAGCAGGCGTGGGCGCAGCACCAGAGCCCGGGCGAGGCAGACACGTCGCAGCCGGCCGTCGCTGACCTCGTGCGGCCGCCTGGTGAGCAGGTCGGGGGTGAGGCCGGCGGCGGGGCCGACTCGGCCGCTCAGGCCTGGGTCAGCGTGACGTCCTGCCCCTGGACCGCGTGGAAGCTGGGCAGGGGCAGGCCGCCGAAGGTGCGCAGCTCCATCAGCGTCGCCTCGACATGGGCCGCCCCGGCCAGAACGCGCCGGGCACGGTCTGGCCGGTGTTCCCCCCAGCGGTACTCCGCGCCGTCGCACACGGCCCGGGTGCCGCCGACGCCGTGACGGGTCGTCGAGACGCCCTGGCCGGCGGAGGAACTGACGAAGTCCGGGCCGCTGGAGCTCGTGCGGCGGTAGGTGCCGGACAGGGTGACGGCGCCGTCGGCGGTGTTCCGGCCCACGTCATCGACCGACACGGAGCCGGTCGGGGCGAGGGCGGACGCGGTGGCGGGCGCCGCGCCGGCGCCGATGAGCAGGAGCAGCGCGGCACCGGCCGCCGCGCCGGGAAGGGGACGTACACGCATGGGGAAACCTCCCGGAAAGAAGTGGAATTGCGGCTTCCACTCGCACCGGCCCTGCGGGTCGGCGCCCATGACCCCTCGCCCCCTTCGGTGGTGAGTCCGCGCCGGCCGTCGTGGAACCGTGCTGGGAATGTCCTGGGCGTGTCACGCTTCCCGTCGGGCCGTTCCGATGGCTTCGGCACGGGAGGATGGTCTGTCTGTACGAGTCGTCCGAACCCCTCGGACGGCCCTACCGACGTGGAGGTGCGCCATGTGTGCCCACCAGCCCCAGTGCCCCGTGACCGGCTCCCCCGCCGCACACGTCGTGGCGGCCCGCCCCGAGCAGGGGTGGAGCCTGCTGTGCGACGGGACGGTGGTCTTCGACGACACCGGCGAACTGCTGCCGGACGGACGCATGGTGCAGCCGCGCCGGGTGACCGCCGCGGGGCCGGCCGTCGCGGCCTGACCCGAGGGCCGCCGCACAGCGGCACGGCGGTCCCGCTAGGGCAGGACCGCGAAACCGTCCAGTTCCACCATCGCCTCCGCGTCCCACAGCCGGACTACCTCGACGACCGCCATGGCGGGATAGTCGCGACCGGCCAACCGGCGCCAGGTGCGGCCCAGTTCGGGCGCGTGCGTACGGTACGCCTCGACATCCGTGGCGTAGACGGTGACGCGCGCCAGGTCGGAGGGCGTACCACCGGCCGCCGCGAGGGCGGCCAGCAGGTTGGTGAGGGCCCTCTCGAACTGCTCGGCCAGGGTGCGGCCGACCACCTTGCCGTCGGTGTCCAGGGCGGTCTGCCCCGCGAGGAACACCACCCGCGACCCGGACACCACGACGGCGTGGGAGAAGCCGGTCGGCGGGGACAGCTCGGGCGGGTTGACGCGCTCGGTGCTCACCGGGCCTCCAGACGGGCGTACAGCTCCTTGGCGATGATGCCGCGCTGCACCTCGCTGGCCCCCTCGTAGATGCGCGGGGCACGCACCTCGCGGTAGAGGTGTTCGAGCAGATGGCCGCGTTGCAGCGCCCGGGCGCCGTGCAGCTGGACGGCCGTGTCGACGACGTACTGCGCGGTCTCGGTGGCGAGCAGTTTCGCCATGGCGGAGCGCCGGGGCACGTCCGGGGCGTCCGCGTCGTACGCCGACGCCGCCGCGTGGACCATCAGCCGGGCCGCCTCCGTGCGCAGGGCCATCTCGGCGACCTGGTGCGAGACGGCTTGCAGGTCCCGCAGCTTGCCCCCGAAGGCGTCGCGCCCGGCGGTGTGGGTGAGCGTGGCATCGAGGGCCGCCTGCGCCATGCCGACCGCGAACGCGCCGACGCTGGGCCGGAACAGGTTGAGCGTCCCCATGGCGACCCGGAAGCCGCGGTCCACCTCGCCGAGCACGTCGTCGGCCGTCACCGGTACGGCGTCGAAGTCGAGGGCGCCGATGGGGTGCGGCGAGAGCATATCGAGCCCGCGGCCGGCCAGGCCCGGCCGGTCGGCGGGCAGGACGAGGAAGCCTGGCGGGTGCTGTTCGAGGAACCGATCGGCGTCGCCGTGGAGGAGCGCTTCGAGGACGACCTGGTGCGCGGCGTCGTCCTCAC
>NZ_JBEXSH010001006.1:0-3012 GCF_040613555.1 Streptomyces sp. NPDC006265 | reverse complement strand
GCGGATGCTGCGTTCGGCCTCCGGTGAGATGTCCCGGCGCAAGGACCTGCTGCGGCTCGCGGCCTGGTTCGACGCCGCGGACGAGGGTGGCGGCGGGCCGGGTGCGCGGCCGGCCGTGTACACCCTCGACGACGCGCTTGCTGGAGGTGCCCAGGGCCACGCCGACGGGCCTGCCGGTGACGGCCGCGGTGGAGGCGGCGCCCCGGACGATGGTGAGCGGGTCGCGCACCGACACCGGCACGGGCCCGGCGGTCAGCGCGACCTGCTCGGTGGCGGCGCCGATCGCCGTCGCCAGGACGAACGAGTCCCACGTGGGTCCCTCGCCCGCCCACACCTCCCGGTACCCGAGCCGGTCGGCGAGCACCGCGACCCGCAACGGCTCCTCGACCGGACTGTCGTCCTCCCGCCCCACCGCCACCACGCTCATGTCCATGACGGCGCCGGTACCCGGTCGAACACACGGCAATCCGGGGAGATCCACGGCGGGATACGGGAAGTGATCGTCCCGGTGCCCGTCCGGAGATGTCCGGGAGGCATCCGCGCGGGTAGCGTCCGGCACATGGACAGCGGGACGGACAGCGGTTACGACACCCAGGGCGCCGGGATCACCGTGCAGCGGGCGCTGGAGCTGCCGGGGCTGCGCAGCGGGCTGCCCGAGGTGCTGGCGGGCGCCGAGCGGCTCGGGCGGACCGTGCGCTGGGTGCACGCCGGAGAGGTGCCGCACATCGCCTCCCTGCTCAAGGGCGGCGAACTCCTGCTGACCACGGGCTACGGCCTGGGCACCCGCCCCGCCGAGCAGCGGGCGTTCGTGCGCACCCTGGCCGAGCGTGGCATCGCGGCCCTTGTCGTGGAGCTCGGCCCGCGCTTCACCCGGCTGCCCGCGGCCCTCGTCGACACGGCACGCGCGGCCGGGATGCCGCTCGTCCAGCTGCACCGCGAGGTGCCGTTCGTCACCGTCACGGAGGAGGTCCACACCGAGATCGTCAACGGCCACTATGCCCTGCTCCAGCGGGCCGAGGAGGTGCACCGGCGGTGCACGCAGGCCGTGCTGGGCGGCGGCGGTGTGCCCCACGTGCTGGGCATCCTGGCCGACTTCGCCGGGAATCCCGTGTTCCTGGAGACGGCGGACGGGCAGTTGCTGTACGCGGCCGGGGCCGGTCCGGAGGGCGCGGATCCGCTCCAGGTGTGGGAGGGGCTGCGCGGCCAGCACAAGGACGAGCCGCCGCTCGCGGGCTCGGTGCTGGTGGACGTGCCGGGGGGCGGGCCCGGCAGCGGGGGCGTCCGGGCGCGTCTGGTTCTGTTGCCGGTGCGCACTCCCCTGGCGCCGGTGCACCGGATGGCGGCCGAGCGGGCCGCGGGCATCCTGGCCGTGGTTTTGATGCAGGCCCGCCAGGAGGAGGAGCTGGCGGCGCGCGGGCGGGGCGACTTCCTCACCGACCTCGCCGAGGGACGGGTGTCGGCCGAGGATGCCCCGGCGCAGGCGCGCGTGCTGGGCTTCCGACCGGGCGAGGGGCCACTGTTGCCGGTGGTCATGCGGCTCGGGGACGCCCTGTCTCCGGGCGGCGGCTGGGCGGTGCTGGCCCGGGCGATCTCGGAGGAGCTGACGGCGGTGGGAGTGCCGGTGCTGCTGGGCGTGCGGCCGGTTGAGGGACGGGTGCTGGTGCTGCTCGGGCTGCGGGCGGAGTCGGAGCGGGCCGCGGTCGCGGACCGGGTGGCGGCCGCGCTGCGGGCCGGTGTGGGCCGGGCCGGGATGCCGCGGCCGGGCGGACAGCCGCCCGTGGTGGTCGTGGGGACGGCCGGGGGCTGGCCGGCTGTGGCCTCGGGTCTGCGGCACGCGGCCGAAACGGCCACGGCGGCGCAGGGTCTGCCGGACCGGCCCTGGTACGACGCCCGCCGTCTCGACATCGACCTGCTGCTGTGGCGGCTGCGCGACCATCCGGACCTGGCGGCCTTCGTCGACCGGGCCCTCGGCCCGCTCCTGGCCCACGACCGCCGCTCCCGGCCGCCGCTGCTGCCCACGCTGACGACCTACCTCGCCCACGCCGGGCGCAAGGCGGAGACGGCCCGGGAGCTGCATCTGAACCGGCAGACGCTGTACAACCGCCTGGCGCGCATCGGGGAGTTGCTTGGGACGGACCTCGACGACCCGCAGACGGTCCTGGCCCTGAGCCTGGCCCTGCGGGCCCGCAGGCACGTCCCGTAGGGCTGCCGGAGCTGCTAGGGGAGAGGCCGGGGCTGGGTCAACTCGTCGTACACGCTGAGTACTTGGGCGACCGTCTCGTCCTCGGTCGGCCAACTGGCCGCCTGCCGGGCGCCCTTGGCGGTCAGCATGTCCCGGCGGGTCCGGTCGCCGAGCAGCGCTGCGACGGATTCGGCGAGGGCCTTGGCGTCCCCGTACGGGACGAGTTCGGCCGCGTCGCCGACGAGTTCGGGGATGCCGCCGACGTTCGTCGCGACGAGCGGCACGCGCGCGTGGAGGGCCTCCTGGGCGAGGACGGAGCGTGCCTCCCAGCGGCTCGGCAGCAGGGCGAGGTCGGCGGCGGCGAGCAGGTCGGTGACGTCGTCGCGCCGCCCGATGAGCCGGACCGGCAGCCCCTCCTCCTCGATCCGCCCCTGGAGTTCACCGCGCAGCTGCCCCTCCCCGGCGATCACGACCAGGGGTACGGGGTCGAGCCGGCGCCAGGCGCGCGCGGCGTCCAGCAGTACCTCGTATCCACGGTGCCGTTCCAGCGAGCCGACGGCGATCAGCAAGGGCCGTCCGATGGCGCCGAGTTCGGCGCGCACCTTGGGCCGCAGCCGGTCGGGATCGTCGGGTTCGAGGGGCCTGCGGGGGCCGGGCAGCGCGACGGCCGCGAGCCGTGCGTCCCGCGCGCCGGTGAGCCGGGCCCGGTCCACGAGCGGCGAGGTCGTGCCCAGCACGACGGTGGCCGCCTTCACGACCCTGCGCTCCAGCACCCGCAGCATGTGGGCACGCGCGCCGCCGGCGTGCGCCCGGTCGTGCCACGTCACGAC
>NZ_JBEXSH010001005.1:0-3022 GCF_040613555.1 Streptomyces sp. NPDC006265 | reverse complement strand
GCCCGCCCGCGCGTGAGTCCTCCTTACTACACGGAGTGCCGTGCCGTTACCTTCACGTGCCGCCCGCCCGCGCGGGAGTCCTCCGCAGAGGGAACCCGGGAAGGTCGAACGGATCGTGTGCCGCCCGTCCGCGCGGGAGCCTCCGCGGAGTTCGGCCGGCTTCGTCTCGTCGCTGTCGTGCCGCCCGTCCGCGCGGGAGTCCTCCGTCGTACGGCGTGCCGTGCGTCGGCATCGACACGTGCCGCCCGCCTGCGCGGGAGTCCTCCGATCAGATCACCGGCCTCGTTGGAGTCCGTCCGGTGCCGCCCGTCCGCGCGGGAGTCCTCCGATCACACCGGCGTCGAGCGTTTCGGCCACGGTGTGCCGCCCGCCCGCGCGGGAGTCCCCCGCTGTACGAACGTGAACTGGGACTGGGAGGGGGAGTTCCTCCCGCCCGCGCGGGAGTCCCCCCACATCGCGGCCGGGAGGCTTGCGCAGGTGTCGTGCTGCCTGCCCTTGCGGGAGTCATCCGTGCTCGCCGGGACCGGGCAGCACGGTCTGCGCGTGTGGCCCGCCCGTGCGGGAGTCCTCCGTCGTGCTCCAGTCCCACCGACTCGGCGGCGAAGGGCTGCCCGCCTGTGCGGGAGTCCACCGATCATGACCGCGACGACAGCACCGCCTGCGATGCGGAGCCCGCCCTGCGGAAGTCCACCGTTCCTCAAGCCCGGCGGACTGATGGTGGCGGTGTACTACCCGCCTGAGCGGGCGCGGGAGTCCTCCGTAGCTGGAGAAGAAACACAAGGGCGACGACAATGCCGCCCGCCCTGCGGGAGTCCACCGGCGATGATGATCACCCCGTGGGCTGCGGGGCAGTGCAGCTCGCCTGAGCGGGAGTCCTCCGGAAATCCGTCTCTGGCCTTCGTACTGTCGCCCGTGCCGCCCGCT
Organism: Streptomyces sp. NPDC006265; assembly: GCF_040613555.1. Lineage (NCBI taxonomy): Bacteria > Bacillati > Actinomycetota > Actinomycetes > Kitasatosporales > Streptomycetaceae > Streptomyces > Streptomyces sp. NPDC006265. The sequence continues at coordinate 2,098 of NZ_JBEXSH010001005.1, read as the reverse complement.
CGCGCGGGAGTCCTCCGCGACAAAAACGGGACCCTCCGACGGAGGGCCTGTGCCGCCCGCTCGCGCGGGAGTCGTGCGCCGACCTGGACTCGCCCCGACCTGCTGGTCGAGTGCCGCCTGCTCGTGCAGGAGTCCGACGTGGTCGTGCTTGGGGAAGTTCCTTGGATTGTGGTAGTCCGTCCGCGCAGGAGTCCGCAGAAGGGCGAGCGCACCGATGTGCCGACTGGCTTATCCAGCTGGTTAATGGCTTGCCTGGGCGAGAGTCCTCCGTTCCTGGACACCAACTACCGGTTGGAATCTGGGTGCCGCCCGCCCGTGCGGGAGTTGGCCGAAGGCGCCCGTAGTCGTCCCCAAACGTGCTGGCGTGCCGCCCGCCCTCGCGGGAGTCCTCCGCACGCCGACATGGCCGCGTGGAAGGACGTTCCGTGCCGCCTGCCTGCCCATGCGGAAGTCGGCCGATCATCTGTTCCGCTTCGCGGGGCGCCATCCGGGCCGGCCGCCCATGCGGGAGTCGTCCGAGAACGGCGCGCACGGTGCGTTCGACGCCGGAGCGCCGCCTGCCTGTGCGGGAGTTGGCCGGTCCACGAATCTTCGGTGAGCCACGGCTCATCGTGCCGCCTGCCCGCGCGGGAGTCCTCCGGTGTCCCGTGAGATCGTGTGGACCTGGAGAAGTGCCGCCCGCCCGTGCGGTAGTCCACCGTGCTTGTTGGGGTTCTGGCTGGCTGAGCAGTCGTGTCACCCGCCTGCGCGGGGTCCACCATGGGGTGCCTACCACTGGGGTACAGACGACGAGTGCGTCCCGTCTTCGCAAGATGCCATCGATCTCCCGCCGGTGCGGGAGTCCTTCAATGACCACCGCGCAGGCGACCCGGCACTGCAGGTGCTGCCCGCCCGCGCGGGAGTCCTCCGCCCTCGGCGCGGCCGCCAGGGGAGGTCCACCAGCGCCGCGCGAAAGTCCTCCGCCGTCCCGGTACATCCACGTGCCGGTGAACTAGCACCTCCCGCCCGTGCGGGAGTCCTCCGGGAGTGTCCGTGACCACTGACGACCGGGACGGGTGCCGTCAGCCCGTGCGGGGGTCCTCCGTTGGGTTTCCGTCCTGGGGTGCGGGTCGCTCAGTTCCGCCCGCCTGTGCGGGAATCCTCCGACGCGTATACGAATCACGGTCTCGTCTCCGGAGCGCGTCGCCATGAGGGAGTCCTGCGTCATATTTCGTGAGGTCCACCACGAAGTGGTTGTGTTCCTCGCCCGGGCGCAAGTCCATCGATCATGACCGCGACGACAGCGCTGTCTACGATGCAGAGCCTGCCCTTGCGGGAGTCCGCCGACCTCAAGCCTGGCGGACTGCTGCTAGCGGTGTACTACCTGCCTGAGCGGGCGCGGGAGTCCTCCGTGGCTGGAGAAGAAACACAAGGGCAACGACAAGTGCCGCCCGCCCGCGCGGGAGTCCTCCGGGCCTGCCCGGCTGGAAGGGCCGCCTGGCCTGGTGCCGCCCGCCCGCGCGGGAGTCCTCCGCAGATCCGGGCGAGTCGGCGTCGTCGGTCGCGTGCCGCCCGCCCGTGCGGGAGTCCTCCGTACGCGATTCCGATCGGCTCGGAAGGACAGATGTGCCGCCCGTCCGTACGGGAGTCCTCCGGAGCACCAGCCGCGCGTAAAGGCGCGGGCCCGGTGCCGCACGCCAGTGAGGGAGTCCTTCATCGCTGGAATTCGTGCTACCTGCCCGAGCGGGAGTCCTCGTCCCCTCGATAAGGGAGCAGCCCACCCCCCTGTGGCGTCCGCCCGTGCGGGAGTCCTCCGGACGTGCCGTACGCGCTCGGGCTGATGGCCGCGTGCCGCCCGCAATGCGGGAGTTCTCCGTCGTGCTCCAGTCCCACCGACTCGGCGGCGAAGTGCTGCCGCCTATGCGGGAGGCCTCCGTGGACCAGCGCCGCCCGTGCGGGAGTCCTCCGCCCTGGCACGGCGGGCTGCCGTCGAACACGTCGTGGCACCCGCCCGCGTGCGGGAGTCCTCCGGTGCTGCTCGACAAGTGGGACCTGCTGGTGAAGTGTCGCCCGCCCGTGCAGGAGTCCTCCGGGGTTCGACGCCGAGCTGCTCGAGGCC
>NZ_JBEXSH010001004.1:0-3022 GCF_040613555.1 Streptomyces sp. NPDC006265 | reverse complement strand
GACGTCGTCGCCTACGGCAACGGCAACGGCAACGGCAACGGCAACGGCATGCGCGGCGTGGCCCGGCTGGTCGGGCCCGGGCGCGCGGCCAGGGTCACCGCCTTCGCGCACAAGTTCTTCCCCGGCGCCGAGTACGGCGTGGTCGAGGCCAACGGGCAGCCGAGCCTGCTGCTCGTGCAGGACGGGGCGGCCGTCGCCCTGGTGAGCGCCACCGTCGGGCCCGACGGCATCGACGGGCTCTACTGGGTCCTGGCGCCGGAGAAGCTGAGGGCGTACGAGCGGTCGGCCCGCAGGGTGACCGCCCGTAGCCCGCCGGGTCAGTTCCCCTTCAGCCAGAGAGTTTGTTCAGGGCCGTGGACCATCTGCTGCCCGCCGCGACGGGAGCGGCCGCCTGACCGCATCCGGAGCCGGAGTTGCGGCGGTTCGCGGCGAGCGACGTCGTCCGGACGGCCGCCGACGCCGGAGATCAGCGGGCGCGCCGGGCCGTCCCGCTGCTTCAGACGCCGTCGGGCGGTGAGCTGTGGGCCCTGCGCCCGGCGGCCGGCGGCCGAACAACTGGACTCCATCGCGGGCGGCCGGCGGCCGGCGGCGCCCCTCACCCGACCCGGATGCCGACGATGCAGGTGTCGTCGTCGGTGTCCGACTTGCTGTAGGTCAGGAGGCGGTCCAACTGCTGGTCGAGCGTGCTAGGTGCCGAACGGGCGGTGGTCAGGAGGTGAGTCAGGGACTCCTCCACGGGCCGGTCACGGCGCTCGACCAGACCGTCCGTGTACATCAACAGGGTGTCTTCGGGGGCGAGTTGCAGCTCGGTCTCCTCGTAGACGGCCTCGGGGACGGCCCCCAGCAGCAGGCCCTTGACCAGAGGCAGGGGGGCCGCTTCGGTGTCCCGGACGAGGACGGGCGGCAGGTGTCCCGCCCGGGCCCAGCGCAGCGTCCGCCGGACCGGGTCGTACAGTCCGCACACCGCCGTCGCGGTGACGGCGCCGGTCAGATGGTGCGCCACGATGTTGAGCCAGGACAGCAGCTGTCCCGGCCCGGCGCCGGTCACGGCCAGGCCGCGCAGCGCGTTGCGCAGGACGACCATGCTGGTGGCGGCCTCGATGCCGTGCCCGGCCACGTCCCCGACGCACAGCAGCACCTTCCGGGACGGCAGGACGACGGCGTCGTACCAGTCGCCGCCCACCAACTGCTCGGTCTCCGCGGGGCGGTAGCGGACGGCCACCTGGAGACCGGACACCTGCAACGGAGCCTGGGTGGGGGGCATGATGGCGTGCTGCAACTGCAGGGTCAGCCGGTTGCGTTCGGTGGCCTGCTGCTCGGTGTGCGCCAGCTGGTCACGGGTGGCCGCGAGCGCCACCTCGGTCCAGTGCTGGGCCGAGATGTCCTGGCAGGCCCCGCGGACCAGGAGCAGCCGGTCGTCGGTGTCCAGCACCGGCTCGGCGACGATCCGGATGTGCCGGGTCACCCCGTCCGGCCGCTGGAGCCGGAAGGCGGCGGCGGCCGGCCGCTGGTGGTGCAGCAGCGTGCGCAGGAAACGGCGGATGGAGACGCCGTCGTCCGGGTGGGCGTGGGCCGGCAACTCCTCCAGGGGTACCGGGGTGCTCGTCTGGGGGCGCCCGTAGAGGTCGAAGAGCTGCCCGTTCCAGGTGATCTCACCGGTGAGCACGTTCTCCTCGAACCCGCCGATGCGGCCGAGCCGTTGGGCGTGCTGGAGCAGGCTGGCCAGGCGCGCCGTCTCGTCCTCGATGCGCCAGATGAGGAGGACGGACATGCCGTGGCGGCTGATGCTGATGTCCGCGACCGCCGAGAGCGGCACCTGGTCGACGAGGGCGGTGAGGTTCATCCGGCGGGTCCGGAAGGGCTCACCGGTGGCGTAGACCCGCTCGACGCGCTGGAACAACTCGCTGTCCCCGGCGGCCATCGGGTAGGCCTCCAGGAGCAGCGCGCCGCTCACGACCGCCCGCGGCCTGCCCGCCGGGTCGAGGAACCGGCTGTTCACGTGCTGGATGCGGAAATCCACCAGGTGCCCGTCGGCGTCGAGGTGCGGCACCAGGACGAGAGCGGGGTCGTGCAGTCCGTCGGCCAGGTCCATCAGCTCGGCGGCGTCCGGCAGGACGCGGGGCTCCTGGGCCGCCCCCTGGGGCGGTGTGTGGGTCTCCAGTGTGTGGGCGCACAGTTCGGCCAGCGCCTCCACCTGGCGGACGATCTGCGGGGGCTGGGGCGCGAGCGGCTCCGGCCAGGCGATCTCCAGCACGCCGTGGATGCGGCCGCCGGTGCCGGCGGGCATGGCGGCCCGGCCGCCGTCCGGATGGTGGTGCAGACCGATGGTGGGCAGCCCGGTCGCGCCGAGGGTGGTGATCCACTGCCCCTCGCGCTCGATGAGGCCCCGCCGCGCCACGGTCACCACGTCCGGCGGGACGTAACGCCAGCGCGCGGCCTCGGCCGGTGAGAAACCGGCGCTGCCCGCCAGGGTGAACGAACCGTCGGCACCCGCGGCCCAAATGGCCACGGCCACGGCGCCGAGAGGGCGCAGCGCCTGCTCCAGCAGGGCGTCGGCGACGGCCTGGGCGTCGTCCGCCGCCAGTACGCCGCTCTCCGCCACGCGCAGGCGTACGGCGGCCGACTCGTCCTCGGCCTCGTCGCCGCCACGGGTGGCGGCGAGGAAGGCGTCCGTCACCTCGGACATCCGGTCCCGGGCGGCCTGGTTGATGACGTCGACGGCGAGTTCGAGGGGGGTGACCTGGGCCTGCTCCGCCAACTGGGTGAGCTGCCGGGCGGCCTGGGCCGGTCCGCACTTCAGCCGCTCGACGAGGACACCCTTGGCGAGCTCGATCAGGGCACGCCCTTCGGCCTCCGCCTGGGCGGCCCGCACCTCCCGGCTGAGTCGCTCCACGGTGGCGGCGAGCCGGCCCACCGGGGAGGCGGGCCGAGTGTCCCGATCACCGTCTTCGCCCGTACAACGTCCAGCCCCGCGCACACCTACCAGGTCATCGTGCCGATCGACCTCGCCCAGGTGTTCAAG
>NZ_JBEXSH010001003.1:0-3024 GCF_040613555.1 Streptomyces sp. NPDC006265 | reverse complement strand
CCACCCCATCAGACGACAGCCCGGCACCACCCGTCAGCCCGGAGGCACATCGATGCGACAGTTCACCGCCGTCGTCAACCCCACCGCGGGCGGAGGCCGCGGCGCCGCCCGCCAGCATGGGGGCGGACGGGGCGGAGGCCGGACCGGACGTACTGGCCAGTGGCGTCTCGTCGCCGCCCCGAGGCTGCGGACCGGGGGAGTCGTGCCCGGCGGTGCTCGCCGACGGCTCCTTCTTCTCCGGTTCCCTCTTCTGCTCGGGCTCCTTCTGCTCGGGCTCCTCCTCCGTCTTCTGTTCGGTCTCCCTCTGCTCGGGCTGCTCTTTCTTCGCCTCCGGGAACACCACGTCCGAGCACGAGTAATAGGTGTCCGGCGTGCTGCTGTTCTGCCAGACCGTGTACAGCACATGCCGCCCGGTCCGGTCGGACGGCAGAGTGGCCTCGATGCGGTACGCGCCGTCCGTCAGGGCCGGGTCCGTCACCGTGGCGAACGGCTTCTCGGGCAGGTCGGACCAGGACAACGGGCCGGCGGGGTCGTAGCCGGGCTTCGTCAGATACATCCGGAACGTGCCCGTGTGCGGGATCGTCGAGACGTACCGCATCGTCAGGGTCGCGCCGGGCGTCATCCGGGTCGACGGCCAGTCGGCGCGGGCCAGATCGAGGCCCCGGTAGGCGGGCAGACCCCCGCTGCACAGCTTCCCGTCCGGGACGACCTCCCGGTCCCGGCCGTCGACGTTCGCCACCCGCAGGTTGTCCCATGCCGTGAAGGGCGCGCCGTTCGCGGCGACCGCCGCACGGCACGCCGCCGTGCCCGCGCGCTCGCCACCCTCCGGGGAACAGGCCACCACCCGGCTCACCGGGTCCGTCGGGGCCCCGTGCGCCCGGGCCGGCCCCGCCGTCCACAGCGGCAGCAGCAAGGGGGTCACGAGGGCGGCCGCGAGTGCGGCGCGATGTGCGGTCGTACGAGGCATGCGGCTGCTTCTCCTCGGCCCGGGGCGGCGGCGTTCGGTAGTGCAGTACGGAAAATCGGCCCGACGCGTTCATCACGCCACGACCTGCTCGAAAAGGGGCCATTGGGCGCCCAACTGCCCCCATAGAGGGTGGGGTTCCAGCCGGATCGAGGGTTTCCCCCGTATCCCGCCGACCTTCCCTTTGCCTATCGTTCGAGCACTGCTGACCCACAGGTAACCCCGAACGGGTTCGCTTCCACCCCACGCCTGGCCGGCCATCGCGTCGCTCTTCGCTTTTCGAACCACCCCCCTGCGCTTCGACGACGAAGCGAGTCCACCGCCGCTCCGTCCAGCCCGGAGTCCGGCCACGAAAGGCAACGACCGTGCGTACCTCCCCAGAGCTCAGACGGAAGCTGATATCCGTCGCCGCAGTCTCCGCCGCCCTGCTGATCGCAGCCCCCGCCTCGGTCGCCGCCGCACAGGAGGCCGCCCCCCGCCCGGCCGCCGTGCCGGCCGCCCAGACCGAAGCCGCCCCCGGCATCCAGGCCGAGCGCCTCATCGTCGGCTACAAGTCCGGCGCCGCCGAGGCCAAGTCCAACAAGGCGGCGGCCGCCGACGCCGAGTCCAAGGCCGAGAAGACCGGCGAGGACATCGACTTCCAGCGCCGCCTCGGCACCGGCGCCACACTCGTCGAGCTGGGCACCCGCCCCACCCGTGCCTCCGTCGCCGACGTCGTCGCCCAGTACAAGGCCGACCCGCAGGTCGCCTACGTCGTCCCGGACCGCCTGAACAAGCCGACGGCCGTCACCCCGAACGACACCGAGTACAGCAAGCAGTGGGACCTGTTCGAGTCGACCGCGGGCATGAACGTCCCCGGCGCCTGGGACACCACCACCGGCAGCGGCGTGACCGTCGCCGTCATCGACACCGGCTACGTCACCCACTCCGACCTGGCCGCGAACATCGTCGGCGGCTACGACTTCATCTCCGACACCGCCGTCTCCGTCGACGGCAACGGCCGCGACAGCAACCCGGCCGACCCGGGCGACTGGTACAACGACAACGAGTGCGGCCAGGGCATCGCCGCCTCCGGCTCCTCCTGGCACGGCACCCACGTGGCCGGCACCATCGCCGCCGCCACCAACAACGGCAAGGGTGTCGCCGGTATCGCATACGGCGCGAAGATCTCCCCGGTCCGCGTCCTCGGCAAGTGCGGCGGTTACGACTCCGACATCATCGACGCCATCACCTGGGCGTCCGGCGGCACCGTCTCCGGCGTGCCCGCCAACACCAACGTCGCCAAGGTCATCAACATGAGCCTCGGCGGGGGCGGCGCCTGCTCCAGTGCGACCCAGAGCGCCATCAACGGCGCCGTGAACCGGGGCACCTCCGTCGTCGTCGCGGCCGGCAACGAGAACCAGAACGTCTCGGGCGCCTCCCCGGCGAACTGCAACAACGTCATCGCGGTCGCCGCGACCAACCGCGCCGGCAGCCGGGCCTCGTACTCCAACTACGGCTCGCTCGTCGACATCGCCGCCCCCGGCGGTGAGACCCGCACCTCCACCGCCAACGGCATCCTCTCCACGCTGAACTCCGGCACGAAGACGCCGTCGAGCGAGAACTACGCCTACTACCAGGGCACCAGCATGGCCACCCCGCACGTCGCGGGCCTCGCGGCGCTGATGAAGTCGGCCAACTCCGCCCTCACCCCGGCGCAGATCGAGTCGGCCATCAAGGCCAACGCCCGTTCCCTGCCCGGCACCTGCTCCGGCGGCTGCGGCGCGGGCCTCGCGGACGCCGCCAAGACGGTCCAGGCCGTGAAGGGCGGCACGTCCACCGGCACGACCTTCTCCAGCACCACCGCCGTCGCCATCCCGGACAACGGCGCCGCGATCGAGTCGCCGATCAGCGTCACCGGTCGCAGCGGCAACGCCCCCTCGGCCCTCCAAGTCGGCGTCGACATCACCCACACCTACCGCGGCGACCTCGTCATCGACCTGGTCGCGCCTGGCGGACGGCCACCGTGCGGTCGCCAACTGGTACACCAACTACGGCCGGTCGGGCACCTGCGAGAACAC
>NZ_JBEXSH010001002.1:0-3027 GCF_040613555.1 Streptomyces sp. NPDC006265 | reverse complement strand
GGTGGCCCGACAGGCAACGTTCGCCCCGGCACTTTCTGGGCGCATGACCGGCCACCGCAAGCCCAAGGCGCCGTAGGACGTCAGGGACGCCAGGACACACGGTGCTCCAGGAGGTGCAGGTATGTGGTGAACATTGCGTCCCACCCGTCCGGAAACTTCACCACCGTCCCCAGCTGCACCGGCTCCGTCGACGGATAGTCGTCCAGCAGGTCGGTGACCCCTGCTCGACAGACCACGATGCAGGCGTGCCGGTGGCGGGAGGCCAGGACGCAGAGGCGGCCCGTCTCCAGGTGGAAGGCCGTGGCGTCGGGGCGGCCGGAGAGGGGGTGGAGGACCACCGTGACGTCGTACTCACGGCCCTGCAACCGGTTCGCCGTGTCCACGACCACGTCGGTGACGCCGAGGCCGGCCAGGGCCGAGCGGACCGCGGCGGCCTGGTCCCGGTGGGCCGTGCCGACGGCGATCCGGTCGGCGGTGAGGGGAGAGGGCGCCGGGGAGCGCTCCGAGGTCGCCGCGCCCGCCCGGTCCAGCAGGCGCCGGACGACCGACGCCACCGCAAGCACCGCCTCCGGGTCCGTGCGCGGGGTGTGCCGGGCGGGCAGCTCCAGCAGGCCCCAGCCCGACTCGGCCGCCTCGTCGATCACCCGGTCGGGGCCCGAGCCGTCCGACGGCACGCCGAAGGCCAGGCGCCGGTCACCGGGGCCGGTGCCGCTGCGGAACGGCGTGTACGGGTAGAACGCGTCCGAGACCAGGGGCGCCGCCGAGGCCGGGAGCCGCCAGGAGACCGGCAGACGGTGCTGGGGCAGGTCCGGGTTGTGCGCGAGCAGGGTCGTCACCGCCGAGCCCGAGGGGTCGTACGTGAGGCCCGCCCACTGCTCGCTGCCGACGATCGCGAACGGGTCGAGCTGTCCCGGGTCGCCCACGAACAGCGCCCGCTCGAACAGCCCGGCCACGGCGAGCAGCGCGTCCGAGCGCATCTGGTACGCCTCGTCGACGATCGCGTGCCGCCACGGCTCGTCGACCTTCACGTGCGCCCACTTCGCCGCCGTCGAGATCACCACGGCCTGCCCGGCGAGGTCCCCCGCCTTGGCCGACTTGCGTACGCTCGGCAGCTCGTCGAGCGCCTTGTCGTACGGGTCGGAGTCACTGCTGTGCAACCGGCCCACCGGCAACTCGGGGTTCTTCTCGGCGAGCCGCAGGACCAGGTCGTCGACCTGGGCGTTGGTCTGTGCGACCACCATCAGCGGGTGACCGGCCTCGGCCAGTTCCAGGGCCGCGCGGACCACCAGCGTGGACTTGCCCGCGCCCGGCGGGGAGTCCACGACGACACCACGCGCGGTGCCGTGCAGCGTGTCGTGCAGGATCGCGTCGGTGGCCCGGGCCGCGGCGGCCGAGGGGTCGAACACCGTGGTCACAGCACATCCTCCTCGGTCACCGGGTCGGCCGGCTCCAGGGCCGCCTCGCCGGGCGGCCCGCCGTGCGTCCACGGCGTCTCCTCCGGGTCGGGCAGCTTCGCGCCGCCCCGCTGCTCGTGCTCGAAGAGCGTGAAGCAGACCCGGTCGCCCTTCTCCGGCACGGAACCCGGCTCGGGGTCCTTGCCGCGGCCCATCTTGTCGAGGACCCGCAGGACGACGTGCGCGCCGTCCTCCTCGTCCGCGACGAACTCGGCCGACTGCGGCTTCCCGCCCAGCGACCGGTACACCTTCGTCCGCTCGCCGAGATGCGGCCGGTCGTCCGTGCGCACCGTGACCAACGGGCGCGGGCTGGGCCGCTTGCCCTCGCTGTACGCCATCACGACATCGGTGACCTCACCCGCGAACGCCTCCCCGGACAGCCGCCGGCCCGCCATCACCAGCGGGTCGTCGAGGGCCTCCTGCGCCTCCAGCCGGGCCTGTTCGCGCTCGCGCGTGGCGAGCTTGTTCGCCGCGGTCACCGCGTCGTCGCGGCGCGGCTGGGGAGGCTCCCCGGCCAGCACCCGGTCGCGGTGACCGGTGAACGACCAGCGGTCGCGGGTCCACCGCTCCTCGACCCGCGCCCCCTCGGGCAGGTCTCGCAGCAGGTCGAGGCCCCGCCAGACCGCGTCCCAGGTGGGCCGGGTGCGGCTGAGCACCAGGTCGCGGATCTCCCGCTCGGCGGCGCTCAGCGCCCCCAGCCGCTCGTCGGCCTCCAGGCCGTCCTCGGCGGCGGCGAGGGCGGTGCGGGCCCGGTCGTAGCGCTCGATGGCCGGGGCGAGCAGTTTGTTGTCGAACGCCGGGTCGGTCGCCGGACCGGCCGGCGGACACGTCAGCTGGCCCTGCGCGTCCCGCTCCAGCTCGGCCCGCAGCGCGGCCTCGGCGCCGGTGACGCCCTGCGGCGGGTCGATCCAGGCGAGCAACGCGCCCAGATGCTGGTCCTCCAGGGTGGACTGCCCGGTCACCCAGTGCCGGCCCAGGACGTCGGTCATCGCCAGCAGCAGCGAGGAGCCGGGCACCCGGGCCCGCTCCCCGAAGTGCGTCAGCCACCGCCCGAGCAGCGGCACCCGCGGCGGCGCCGGAAAGGGAGCCTCCGGATCCTGCTCCGCCGTACGCCGGAACCGCGTCGAGCGCCCGAGCAGCCGCACCAGGTCGATGCCCGAGCGGCTCGGCACGATCAGCTGCGGCGCGTCGGCGCACAGGTCGACCTCGACCTTGACGCGCTTGCCGGTCTCCGGGTCGGTCTCGGTGCGCTCCGCGGCCTCGACGGCCTCGGCGAAGGAGTCGATGTACGGCAGCACGACGTCGGCCAGTTCGGCCAGGAACGCGAACCTGAGGTCGCGGTCGCGGGGCTGCGGGACGGCCAGCAGACGCGGCGCGTCCCGGTCGGTGCCGACCAGCGCGCCCAGCGGGGCCCCGGCCTCACCGGCGGTGGTCAGCGGTACGAACACCAGCGGGCGGTCGCCGAGACGGCGGTGCCGGTACGGTGACGGCACGGCCTGGTCCGTGGGGAGGTAGCGCGTGTGAAGGGGAACGTCTGGACACGCTGGCCTTCCCGGGAAGCGCTCAGCCGGGA
>NZ_JBEXSH010001001.1:0-3028 GCF_040613555.1 Streptomyces sp. NPDC006265 | reverse complement strand
ACTACGGCGGAGTGCAGAAGGTCGCCCCGGTGCTCGCCGGCACGTTCCTGATCGGCAGCCTCGCGACCCTGTCCCTGCCGGAAGCGGAGTCGGGGTGATCGCGGAACGGGCGCCCGCTTACGATGAGCCGACGTCTTTAACCCGCCCTCACGCGATAGGTCCTGCCGAAGATGAGCTTCCACAGCACCGCTGCCCAGTTGGTCACCCTCGCCGCCGAGGGCGAAGAGCACGGCGGAAACCACGAGAGCCTCAGCCCCTACCTCACCGGCGGTGGCGCCCTCTTCGCCCTGCTGCTCCTGCTGTGGGTCACCACCCGCTTCAACCGCGACCGCTGAGACCGGCCGGGCATCCGGCCGAGGACGCCCGGGGGACCACGGGGGCGGCCGGAGCCCTCAGACAGGGCCGGTAGGGTCTGCACGCATGGGAGAGCAGGACATGCCTACCGGTCCGGCGAACGAGACGCCGCACGACCCGGCACAGGACACGGCGAGCGGAACCGAGCGGCACTCGGAGCCCCGCCGTGCCTCCGCGGTGGCCGACCGGACCGACGGCCCCGGAAAGAGCCCGTCGCGACCGGGCAAGCGCCGCCTCGGTGTCATGGGCGGCACCTTCGACCCGATCCACCACGGGCACCTGGTGGCGGCCAGCGAGGTCGCCGCGGCGTTCCACCTGGACGAGGTGGTCTTCGTGCCGACCGGCCAGCCCTGGCAGAAGACCCACCGCAGCGTCTCCCCGGCCGAGGACCGTTACCTGATGACGGTCATCGCGACCGCCGAGAACCCGCAGTTCTCCGTGAGCCGCATCGACATCGACCGGGGCGGCCCCACCTACACCGTGGACACTCTGCGCGACCTGCGCGCGCTCAACCCCGACACGGACCTGTTCTTCATCACCGGCGCCGACGCGCTCGCCCAGATCCTGACCTGGCGGGACAACGAGGAGCTGTTCTCCCTGGCGCATTTCATCGGAGCCACCCGGCCGGGTCACCACCTGGACGACTCCGGACTCCCGGAGGGCGGTGTCTCGCTCGTGGAGGTTCCGGCTCTGGCCATCTCCTCCACGGACTGCCGTGCGAGAGTCGCCAAGGGCGACCCCATCTGGTATCTGGTGCCGGACGGCGTCGTGCGCTATATCGACAAGCGCGAGCTGTACCGCGGCGAGTGAGCCGAGAGGGGCACCGGTGAACGACCGATACGACGCGGGGGCCGCGGGATACGGCGCCGACCAGTACGAACTCGTCGGCTACGACGAGTACGGCCAGCCTGTCTACCGGCAGGTCCCGGCACAGCAGGCCCCGCAGCAGACCTACGACCCGTACACCCAGCAGCACCAGCAGCACCAGCAGCACCAGCAGCACCAGCAGCAGCAGGGCTACGGCTACGACCCGTACGCGCAGCAGGGGCAGCAGCCCCCGCCCGCGTACGACTACGGCACCGGCGGGCAGCCCGCCGCCGACTACGGCTCCTACGACGCGTACGGCACTGCCCCGCACCAGGGTGGCGGTGCCGCGCAGGGCGCCCCGCACGACCCCTACGGCCAGGCCACCGCCGGTACCATCGGCCGGCAGCCCCGGGTCGCCGAAGAGACCGCCCGGCAGACCGCCCACATCCCGCAGCAGGCCGGCCCCGACCACGACCAGGAAGCCCCCGCCGAGCCGCAACGGGAGTACCACACCGAGCAGTTCGCCTTCGTCGAGGAACCGGACGCCAACTCCGAAGACGTCATCGACTGGCTGAAGTTCACCGAGAACCGCACCGAACGCCGCGAGGAGGCCCGGCGCCGGGCCCGCGGAAGGATCATGGCCCAGGTGGTCGTCCTCGCGCTCGTCGTGGCCGGCGGCGTCGGCTACCTCTGGTACGCGGGCAAGCTGCCCGGTCTGTCGTCCGAGGACTCCAAGGCGGGCCCCGCGACGGCCGCGGGCGCCCAGAAGCGCGACGTCATCGTCGTCCACCTGCACGACACCAAGGGCGGCGGCACCTCCACGGCCCTCCTCGTCGACAACACCACCACCGAGCGGGGCACCACCGTCCTGGTGCCCAACTCCCTCGCCCTGACCAGCGACGACGGCACCACGACGACGCTCGCCAAGTCGGTCGAGGACGACGGCTCCGACGGCACCCGCGACGCGCTCGACACGGTCCTCGGCACCGACATCGAGGGCACCTGGCGCCTGGACACCCCCTACCTGCAGAACCTCGTCGACCTCGTCGGCAACATCGACGTCGACACCGACGCCGAGGTGCCCGACCCCGCCGCCAAGAAGAAGGGCGAGGCCCCGCTGGTCAGCAAGGGCCGGGACCAGACCCTGAGCGGCAAGATGGCGGTCGCCTACGCCACCTACCGCGCTCCGGGCGAAGCCCAGAACGCCCAGCTGGAGCGCTTCGGCCAGGTCATGCAGGGCGTCCTGCGCAAGATGTCCTCCGACCCGCAGGCCGCGACGACCACCATCCAGACCCTCGCTCAGATCCTCGACCCGTCCCTCACCGACAAGGACCTCGGCACCTTCCTCGCCGGGCTCTCCGACCTCGCCAAGGGCGGCGACGTCAAGACCGACCTGCTGCCCGTCCAGAACGACGGCACGCTCAGCGCCCAGACGAGCGCGCGGGTCGTCAAGGACGTCCTCGGCGGCACCGCCAAGAGCCCCGACAAGGACGCCGCCGTCAGCGTCTCGGTGCAGAACGCCACCGGCGTCAAGGACAACACCGAGAAGGCCAGGGTCGTGCTCCTCAACGGCGGCTTCACCTTCCTGGAGAGCGGCACCGGCACCGCCCGGGCCACCTCCGAGGTCGTCTACGCCGACGCCGCCGACAAGGCGAACGCCGCCGAGGTCGCCAAGACCCTCGGCCTGCCCACGGGCTCCGTCACCAAGGGCAGGACCTCGGGGAGCGCGGACGTCTCCGTGGTCCTCGGCCAGGACTACAAGCCGTCGTCCGGCTAGTAGATTGTCGCTGCTAAGTGTGGCTGTGATTGGTGGAGTTGACGGTCGGGCAGCCTCCCCTCGTCGCTTCACTTCGGCCGGGCGGGGGTG
>NZ_JBEXSH010001000.1:0-3029 GCF_040613555.1 Streptomyces sp. NPDC006265 | reverse complement strand
GCCCAGATAGCCGGTGGAGCCCAGGACGAGAATGCGCATGACGTGCTCAGGCTCCCTTGAGCAGAAGCGACTTGCGGGTGGTGAACTCGGCGTTGGCCCGGTCGTAGTCGTCCGGGCGGCCGATGTCCAGCCAGTACCCGTCGAAGTCGTAGGCGTGCGGCTGGTTGTCTGTCTTGAGCAGGTCGAGGACCAACTCGTCGAAGCCGAGCGGGAGTCCGGGAGTGTAGCCGTCGAGAGTGGTGCGGGACAGGCCGTAGACGCCCATGGAGACGCGGTAGTCCATGCTCGGCTTCTCGGTGAACGCGACGACCTTGCCGGAGTCGGTGGTCAGCACCCCGAAGTCGATGTGCACCTTGCGGGCGTACGTCGCGATGGTCAGCGGGGCCCCGCACGCGCGGTGCCGGCGCAGGACGTCGGCGTAGTCGAGGTCGGTGAGGACGTCGCCGTTCATCACCAGGAAGGTCTCGGGCAGCCGGTCGCGCAGGTTGAGCAGCGGGCCCATGGTGCCCAGCGGGCTCTCCTCGGTGGCGTAGCCGACGGCCAGGCCCCACTGGGAGCCGTCGCCGACGTAGGCGCGGATGATCTCGCCGAGGTGGCCGATGGCGATGGTGCAGCTGGTGAAACCGGCCGTGGACAGCTGGCGCAGCACGATCTCCAGGATGGCGTGCTGGTCGCCGATGGGCACGAGCGGCTTGGGCAGCGCGGTGGTGTAGGGCCGCAGCCGGACGCCCTTGCCTCCCGCCAGGATCACTACGTGCATGGGGTTCCTCCTTCGTGAACGCTTCATGGACGTGCGCGGACGTGACGGACGAGATCCGCTGTGCGGTGTCAGATGTTGTAGATGCCGGTCTTGTAGCGGGCGAGGTTGCCCGGGTCACGGAAGAACTCCACGGTGGACGCCAGGCCTTCCTCCAGGGTGTGGGCGGGCTGCCAGCCGGTGGCCGCGGCGAGTCGGCTCGCGTCCGCGACCAGCCGCATCACCTCGGAGTTGGCCGGCCGGATGCGGGCCTCGTCCGCGCGCACGTCGAGCGCGGTGTCCATCACCTTGCCGATGAGGGCGACCAGGTCGCCGACCGAGATCTCCCCGCCGGTCCCGGCGTTGAAGGTACGGCCCACGACCTGCCCGGCGGGCGCGGTGCCGACGGCGAGGAAGGCCTGCGCGGTGTCCTTGACGAAGGTGAAGTCCCGGGTGGGACGCAGGTCGCCGAGGGTGATGGTGCGCTCTCCCGCCGCGACCTGCCCGATGACGGTGGGGATGACCGCGCGCATCGACTGGCGCGGCCCGAAGGTGTTGAAGGGCCGCAGGGTGACGACCGGGGTGTCGAAACTGGCGTGGTAGCTGTCGGCCAGCCGGTCCCCGCCCGCCTTCGAAGCGGCGTACGGGGACTGGGTGTTGATGGGATGGTCCTCGGTGATGGGCACGGTCTGCGCGGTGCCGTACGTCTCGCTGGTGGAGGTGTGCACCAGCCGGGGCGTGCCGAGGGCGCGCACGGCCTCCAGCAGGTTGAGGGTGCCGGTGACGTTGGTGTCCACGTAGCTGTGCGGGGCCTGGTAGGAGTACGGGATCGCGATCAGGGCGGCCAGGTGGTACGCGGTGTCGGCGCCTTCGAGGAGGCCGCGGACGGAGCCGGGGTCACGGACGTCTCCGAGGACGATCTCGACCTGGTCCAGGACATCCGGGTGCAGGGTCTCCAGCCAGCCGTAGGAGGAGAAGGAGTTGTACTGGGCCATGGCCCTGACCCGGTGTCCGGAGGCGACCAGCGCCTCGGTGAGGTGCGAGCCGATGAAGCCCTCGGCTCCGGTGACGGCGGCGAGCGGTGCGGAGGTCAACTGCGGTGTCCCTTCGGTTGGGTGGGTAGCGAGCGGAGAGCGGGATCGGGCTCAGGCGTGCGGGGCCGGCCGGCCGAGCAGCCACAGCGCGCACGCCGACAGACACAGGGCGGCGGTGCCGCAGGCGGCCGGCAGGGCCAGGGCGTTGCCCGGTGGTAGGTGAAACAGGACGATCGCCCCGGCCCCGCCGGCCGCCGCCAGGCAGATCCCGGCCGACGACCAGGCCGCCCCGAACGCCTGGAGCAGCAGCGCGGTCCACAGAACGGCAGCCAGCAGCAGCAGGGCGGCCGGGTCCGCGCCGGTGAGCAGAGCGGCGGGCAGCAGCGGCGCGAGGTAGGCGAGCAGACAGAGGCCGAGAATGCCGGCCGAGCGCAGCAGGAACCCGGCCGGCGTGGCGGTGGCCCGCAGCGCGGCGACCGACAGCCCCCGGTAGCGGTACAGCAGCCATTCCGCCGGCCCCATGCTCAGCGTCAGCACGATCACCGCGTACGGCTCCTCCCGCCCCTCCAGCAGCACCAGCACGCCGGCGGCCAGCCCGAACAGGCCGTACGGCAGCGACCACAGCAGCCGAGGCCGGGTCGCCGCCATGACGGCCGGAACGGCGAGGGCGCCCCGCAGGACCCAGCCGGTGACGGTGAGCGTGGCGAGCAGCGCCAGCAGGGGCAGCCCAGTCCGGAGCAGAGAGCCGGGCTCCCACCACGGCAGGACGGCGGCACCCGCGAGCAGCGGGCTGAGCGCCGCCAGCAGCAGCCGTTCCCGGCCCAGCACCAGCAGGACGCCGGCGGCGGCCAGATACGCGGACTGTGCGGCCGCCACCAGGGTCACCGGTCCGCCGTCGGCGGGCAGCGCGGCGACCGCCGTGGCCACCGCCGCTCCCACGGGGGCGCCGGCCAGGAGGGTACGGCCCGCTTCCCGGCGTCCGGTCGCCATCCGCAGGTGCGCACGGTGGCCGAGCGCCTGCCCCCACGCCCACGAGACGAGCCCGGCCACGATGAGGGCGGGGGCGTACCCCACGGCGTTCCACAGGGGAGCGGTCAGCAGGTAGGCCAGCCCCGGCAGGGCGAACAGCACGCCCCGCAGCAGACAGCGCAAGGTGTCGGGACGCCAGGGGTCGGCCGCCGGGGCGGGTTCGGGGAAGGTGCGTGGCACCCGCTCGTAGAGGGCGGAGGCGAGGGAGAACAGGTTCGGGTGGCCGTACG
>NZ_JBEXSH010000999.1:0-3034 GCF_040613555.1 Streptomyces sp. NPDC006265 | reverse complement strand
CACGAGCCAGTCGGACGCGGACCGAGCCGAGAACTCCCCCTGGCCGCCCGGCAGGAGCAGCCCCGCGGTGGCGAACTCCGGTGCGTCCGCCTGCGCCGGGAGGTACGGGATCGCGATGCACCGCATGCCGGCCGCGTGCGCGGCGGCGGCCCCCGGGGCCGCGTCCTCCAGTACGACGCAGTCGGACGGGTCCGCGCCGAGCCTGCGCGCCGCCTCCAGGAAGACGTCCGGAGCCGGTTTGCCGTGCGCGACCTCGTCGGCGGAGACCACGGTGTGCAGGTGCGCGTCCAGTCCGGTTCCGGTCAGGACCGCGGCGATGGCCTTCGGGGAGGAGCCCGAGGCCACGGCCATGGGGACGCCCTCGGCCGCCAGCAGTTCGACGAACGAGCGCATCTCCGGGTAGGCGCGCGTGGCGCCGCGGGCCAGCTCCAGGTAGCGGCGGTTCTTGGCGGCGAGCAATTCGTCCACCGAGGCGGGCAGGCCGTAGCGGTCCTTCCAGTCCGTGACCGTCTCCTGCGTGCTGATGCCGACGTATCGCTCGTGGTCCGCCCAGGAGAAGTCCAGGACGCCGTACGCGGCCAGGGTCTGCCGGCCCGCCTCGTAGTAGGTCGGCTCGCTGTCCACGAGAGTTCCGTCGAGATCGAAGATGACCGATATTCCATGGAGCGCGCTCATGGGGTCATGCTCTCAAAGATCATCCGCGGGCCGACCGTCCGATCGACTCCACCAGCGGCAGCATCCGGTGCGAGACGCGCTCGCGCAGGGCGACCTCCGTACGGGTGCGCACCACCCCGGGCATGCTGATCAGCTTCTGGACGACGTCCTCCAGGTGTGCGTTGTCCCGCGCCACCACCCGGGCCAGCAGATCCCCGCCCCCCGTGATCGAGAACGCCTCCACGATCTCCGGCACCGCCGCCAGCGCGTCACCCACCTCGTCGAGATGTCCCTGGGTGACCTCGATGTGCACGAACGCCAGGACCGGATGCCCGAGCGCGGCGGGGGAGAGGGCCGGGGCCGTGCCGGTGATCACGCCGTCGCGCTCCAGCCGGTCGAGCCGGGCCTGAAGGGTGCCCCGGGCGACGCCGAGGATCCGGGCGTACTCGCGCACACTCGTCCGCGGCTGCTCCAGCAGCAAACGCAGGATGCGGGTGTCGAGCTCGTCCACGGGCATGACGCGTCCTCCTCGTCCGTTGGCTCTGCCACGGCCGTCCCCCGGCCCCGTCGGCTGCACCAATGGCACAGTCTAGAAGGAGCCGGTTGAGCCAGTGGCCTCCGGGATGCTGATATGGGTACGTCGATGGCGCTGCGGACCCCGCGGCGCCTTTTGCATGCGTACTCATGACCAATGTTGCGAGAGGGGCGGTAAGCGGTGCTGAAGAGGGTGTTCATGGCCCCGGATCCGGGGCGGACGAGGTTGCGGTTCGGCGCGCGGGCCGTGCTCGGCATCGCGCTCGCGGTCGCCCTGTGCGGCCTTACCGGGCATTCCCTCGCGGGTGCCGTCACCGGTGGTCTCGCCGCCCTGCTCGCCCTGTTCACCGTCACCGACGCCACGGTCCGAGGCCAGGCGGTCACGACCGCGCTGCTGCCCGCCGTCGGCCTGCCCGTGCTCACCGCCGCGGCCGAGCTGCACGACCACCCGGTGGCCCGCGACCTCACCTTCCTCGTCGTGGTCGCCGCGGGCGTGTACGCGCGCCGCTGGGGACCGCGCGGGCACAGCCTCGGCGTGTTCGCGTTCATGACCTTCTTCGTGGCGCAGTTCCTGCACGCCACCACCGACCAGCTGCCCCAGCTGTACGTCGCGGTCCTGCTGTCCGTCCTCGCCGCCGCCGCGGTGCGCTTCGGCCTGTGGTGCTACGAGCGCCGCCTGCCGCCGCCCGCCGTGCCCGCACAGCCGGGCGGCACCGGCCTGGCCCGGGTGACCACCCGGCAGGCGATCCAGGCCACCGCCGGGGCGGGCTTCGCCCTCGTCGTGGGCCAGCTGGTGTCCGGGCAGCGCTGGTACTGGGCCGTCGGCGCCACCTGGTGGATCTTCGTCAACACGACCTCGCGCGGCGAGACCCTGGTCCGCGGCTTCCGACGGCTGCTCGGCACGGTCATCGGCATCGCCCTCGGCCTGCTCGTGGCGGTACCCGTGCACGGCGACCCCGCCGTCACGGCCGCCCTCGCCGCCGTCTGCGTCTTCGGCATCTTCTACACGGCCGCCGTGTCCTACACCTGGATGATGCTCTGGGTCACCCTCCTCGCCGGCCTGCTCTACGGCCTCCTCGGCGTGCTCGGCCCAGGCCTGCTCGCCCTGCGGCTTGCCGAGACCGGCGTCGGGGCGCTCGGCGCCGCCTTGGCCGTGATCCTCGTTCTGCCCGTCACCACCCACAGCATCACCGACGCCTGGATCCGGCGGGCCCTGGGCTGCGTGCACGCCTGCGCCGTCGAGACCGCCAGGCGCCTGGCGGGTGCGGCGGGCGCCGACCCCGCCCCGCGGGTGGCGGAGCTGGAGCAGCTCCTCGCCCGGGTACGGCTCTCGGTCGCCCCGCTCGTGCACCCGCTGAACCCGATGCTCGGCCGCAAACGGCGGGCCCGGCACGTACTCGCCCTGCTCGACGACTGCGCCCGGGAGGTCCGCGGCCTGGTCGCCGTCGCCGCCGACCCGGAGGCCTCCCACGACGCCCGTCTGGCCGTGGCCTGAGGGAGGGTGGAGGCCGCCGTCGAGGCCCTCACCGAGGGCAGGGACATCGCGGTCCACGCGGACGGGCCGCCCCACGCGGAACCGGCCCTGGCCCATCTGCACGGCCTGGAACGAGCCCTGTCCGAACTGGCCCGCCCGCTGCGCACACCGTCGGGCTCGCCCCTGGTGGGCGCCTGAGCGAAACCCTCCGCGAAGCCCGGGATCGGGCAGTGGCGGTGCCGGTCCGGCCGACCGAGTCCGTCGGACCGGCATGCGGCGGCCGGACCGGGGCGGGAGGTGGAGCGGCCCTGGCCCGTGCCGACTCGCCCTCTGCGGGGGTTGGCGGGCGTCTGGCGGGGCACCCGCGTGGCC
>NZ_JBEXSH010000998.1:0-3042 GCF_040613555.1 Streptomyces sp. NPDC006265 | reverse complement strand
ACCGTAGCGCCCACCGCCTACCGTGACCCACGCCCACATCCCCAGGATCGGGGCGGCGCGCCGCGCCGGGGGCGGCAACCCTCGTCTCCGTCCTGGACTCCATGAGGGACTCACCCATGTGACCGCCTCGGAGAAGGAGCGGACGATGGCGCTTCCGCTGCCGCTGGGCGCGTACCCCGAGGATGTACCCGCCCTGACGGGCGGGGACACAGCCGGCGGACCGGAAGTGTCACCGCCAGCGGCCGATCTCGACGTTCTCCAGCACGCCGAGCGCGTCCGGCACCAGGACCGCGGCCGAGTAGTACGCCGTGACCAGGTACTTGATGATGGCCTGTTCGTTGATGCCCATGAAGCGCACCGACAGGCTCGGCTCGATCTCGTCCGGGATGCCCGAGGCGCGCAGCCCGATGACGCCCTGGTCGGCTTCGCCGGTACGCAGGGCGACGATCGACGTCGTACGGGCGTCCGAGACCGGGATCTTGTTGCACGGGAAGATCGGCACGCCGCGCCAGGTCGGGATGCGGTTGCCGGCCATGTCGATGGTCTCGGGAACCAGCCCGCGCTTGTTGAGCTCGCGGCCGAACGCGGCGATGGCGCGCGGGTGGGCGAGGAGCATCTTGGTGCCGCGTCGCCTGCTGAGCAGCTCGTCCATGTCGTCCGGGCTGGGCACGCCGTCGTGCGGCTGGATCCGCTGGTCGTACTCGCAGTTGTGCAGGAGCCCGAAGTCGCGGTTGTTGATGAGCTCGTGCTCCTGACGCTCCTTCAGCGCCTCGACCGTCAGCCGGATCTGCTGCTCGGTCTGGTTCATGGGCTGGTTGTACAGGTCGGCCACGCGCGAGTGGATGCGCAGCACGGTCTGGGCGACGCTCAGTTCGTACTCACGGGGCCGGGCCTCGTAGTCGACGAAGGTGTGCGGGATGTCCGGCTCGCCGGAGTGGCCGGAGGAGAGGTCGATCTCCTTCTCGCCGTACTTGTTGGAGCGCTGCGAGGGGATCGTGCGGCGCTGCTGGAGGTGCTCGCGCAGGGTGTCCGAGCGCTCCGCGATCTGCGCGAACTCCTGGCGGGGCAGCACCAGCACGGTGCACGCGGTGAGCGCGCGGGCCGTGTACTCCCAGATCGCATCCTCGTTCAGCAGTGCGTCGTCACCGAAGTAGGCACCGTCGGCGAGGACTCCGAGGGACTCGTCGTCCCCGTACGGGCCCGTGCCGACCTTCTCCACCCTGCCGTGCGCGAGGAGGTACACCTCGTCGGACGGGCTGCCGAACGAGGCGATCACGTCGCCCGCCGGGATCTCCCGCTGCTCGCAGCGGCGGGCGATCTCGAAGAGCACCTCCTCGTCCTCGTAGGACCGCAGCGCCGGCAGTTCGCCGAGCTCCGCGGGGATGATCTCGACACGGTCGCCGGTCTTCACGAACGTCAGACGGCCGTCGCCCACGGCGAACGTCAGCCGCCGGTTCACCCGGTACGTACCACCCTGGATGTCGACCCACGGCAGCATCCGCAGCAGCCAGCGGGAGCTGATCTCCTGCATCTGTGGCACGGACTTGGTCGTGGTGGCCAGGTTCCGCGCGGCCGCCGTGCCGAGACTCTGCTGCGGCTTGGTCTGCTCCGCGCGGACCTCTTCGCCTACCGACATAGAGAACTGCCCTCCCGGTTGTGACCGACGCCCATATGCCTCGGGCATCGATGTGCACGAGCAAGCCTTCCTCACTCAACGTGGCGGTGCTATTACCCGAAAGAGCGGGAATGGATCTTTGCTCCGCTGGGCAGGGGGCCCCGTCACGGCGTTCGAAAGCACCCGTATCCGGCCCGTCGGACCGAGGGGCCGGGGCGCGGAGCAGGCCGTCAGCCCCGAGCCAGCCCTTCCCCACTCCCGGGTGACAATGGGCCGGTGACCAGCCTCGACACCCCCGGAATCGCCGCGCTTCGCCCCCGGCTCCCGTCGCCGGTGCAGGAGGTCGTGGACGGCCGGTTCGAGTGCCGGGATGTGCGGCTGCTACTGAAGCGGGACGATCTGATCCACCCGGAGCTGATCGGCAACAAGTGGCGCAAGCTGGCTCCGAATCTGGCCGCGGCGGCCGGCCGCACCGTCCTCACCTTCGGCGGCGCCTGGTCCAACCACCTGCGCGCCACGGCTGCGGCCGGCCGGCTGCTCGGCATCCCCACCATCGGTGTCGTCCGCGGCGACGAGCTGGCCGGCCGGCCCCTCAACCCCTCGTTGGCCCGCTGCACGGCCGACGGCATGCGGCTGCACTTCGTGGACAGGGCGACCTACCGGGGCAAATCCGAGCCGCGGACCCTGGCCGGCATCCTGCGCGCGGCGGACGCGGAGGAGGCGTACGTCGTCCCCGAGGGCGGCAGCAACGCCGAGGCCGTACGCGGCTGCCTGGCGCTCGGCGCCGAACTGCGCGGCCGGGCCGAGGTCGTCGCCGTGGCCTGCGGCACCGGTGGCACGCTCGCGGGGCTGGCGGCCGGCCTCGGACCCGGCGAGCGGGCCCTTGGCGTACCAGTGCTCAAGGGCGGCTTCCTGGCCACCGAGACGGACGCCCTGCAGCACGCCGCCTTCGGGGGCAGACGCGGCACCTGGAGCCTGGACGAGCGCTTCCACTGCGGCGGCTACGCGCGCGTGCCCGCCGCGCTCGACGCCTTCGCGGCGGACTTCGAGCACCGGCACGGCCTGCCGGTCGAACGCATGTATGTCGCCAAGCTGCTGTACGGACTCGTCACCCTGGTCGGAGAAGGCGCCTTCCCGCGCGGGACGGCGGTGGCGGCGGTGATCACCGGCCGTCCCTTCCCCTGAGACGTCGGCCCGTCGTCGCACCTGAGACGTCGGCCCGTCGTCACGCGACCTCCCGGAAGGCCGCCGCCTCCTCCAGGTCCAGCCTGCGCAGGAGGGTCCGCAGCATCTCGTCGTCGATGTAGCGGCCGTCCCGGAGCTTGACGAACACCTCCCGCTCGGCGCTGATCATCTCCCGCGACAGCCGCCGGTAGGTGTCGTCGACGGACTCTCCGGTGACCGGGTTGGCCTGCCCGAGCCGCTCC
>NZ_JBEXSH010000997.1:0-3048 GCF_040613555.1 Streptomyces sp. NPDC006265 | reverse complement strand
GTCTGCTGGACCTTCTCCCGCGAGCTGCTCGCCGCGGGCCAGAAGGACGCCGAGGGGCAGGCCCGGCACGCGATGAGCGAAGGGGCGAGCGAGCGATGGGGACGCAGACCGTACAGGCCGCGGTTCCGTCCGAACCGCGCACGCGGCACGGACGGGTGGTGGTCGACTGGCTGACGACGACGGACCACAAGAAGATCGGCCATCTCTACCTGGTCACGTCGTTCCTGTTCTTCCTGGTCGCCGGGGTGATGGCGCTGCTGATGCGCGCCGAGCTCGCCCGACCGGGCCTGCAGATCATCGACAACGAGCAGTTCAACCAGGCGTTCACGATGCACGGCACGATCATGCTGCTGCTGTTCGCGACGCCGAGCTTCGCGGGCTTCGCGAACGAGCTGATGCCGTTGCAGATCGGCGCGCCCGATGTCGCCTTCCCGCGGCTGAACATGTTCTCGTACTGGCTGTTCCTGTTCGGCGGGCTGATCGTGCTCGGCTCGCTGCTGGTGCCCTCCGGGCCCGCCGACTTCGGCTGGTTCGCCTACGCCCCGCTCAACAGCGCGGAGCGCTCGCCGGGTCTCGGCGCAGACCTGTGGATCATGGGGCTCGCGCTGTCGGGCTTCGGCACGATCCTCGGCGCGGTCAACTTCATCACCACGATCATCGGGATGCGCGCCCCGGGCATGACGATGTTCCGGATGCCGATCTTCGTGTGGAACACCCTGTTCACGTCGATCCTGATCCTGATGGCGTTCCCGGTGCTCGCGGCGGCGCTGCTGGTGCTGGAGGCGGACCGGCGGTTCGGCGCGCAGGTCTTCGACGCGGCCAACGGCGGGGCGATCCTGTGGCAGCACCTGTTCTGGTTCTTCGGCCATCCCGAGGTGTACATCATCGCGCTGCCGTTCTTCGGCATCATCACGGAGATCATCCCGGTCTTCAGCCGCAAGCCGTTGTTCGGCTATCTGACGCTGGTCGGCGCGACGATGGCGATCACCGGCCTGTCGATGATCGTGTGGGCGCACCACATGTTCGCCACGGGCGCGGTGCTGCTGCCGTTCTTCTCCTTCATGAGCTTCCTGATCGCGGTGCCCACGGGTGTGAAGTTCTTCAACTGGGCAGGCACCCTGCTCAAGGGCTCGCTGTCCTTCGAGACGCCGATGCTGTGGGCGACGGGCTTCCTGGTGACGTTCCTGTTCGGCGGGCTGACCGGGGTGATCCTGGCGTCGCCGCCGCTGGACTTCCACGTGACGGACTCGTACTTCGTGGTCGCGCACTTCCACTACGTCGTCTTCGGCACGGTCGTCTTCGCGATCTTCGCCGGCTTCTACTTCTGGTGGCCGAAGTTCACCGGGAAGATGCTCGACGAACGGCTCGGCAAGATCCAGTTCTGGGCGCTGTTCGTCGGCTTCCACACCACGTTCCTGGTGCAGCACTGGCTGGGCGCCGAGGGCATGCCCCGCCGGTACGCGGACTACCTCGCCGCGGACGGGTTCACCGCGCTCAACACGGTCTCGACGATCGGCGCGTTCCTGCTCGGCATCTCGACGCTGCCGTTCCTCTACAACGTGTGGAAGACCGCCAAGTACGGCGAGAAGGTCGAGGTCGACGACCCCTGGGGCTACGGCCGGTCCCTGGAGTGGGCGACCTCGTGCCCGCCGCCGCGGCACAACTTCACGACGCTGCCCCGGATCCGGTCCGAGTCCCCGGCGTTCGACCTGCACCACCCGCAGTACGCGGCGGTGACTGCGCAGCCCGAGCCAGAGCGCCATCAAGCCGGTCCCGAGTCCTCCTGATCGCCTCGATCAGCTCGACCGGCTCCAGCACCTCGAACTCGAAGCCCAGCATCACCACGTGGATGACCATCACATCGAGGCTGCCGGCGCCGCAGCGCAGCAGGCAGGTGTCCGCGCTCTCCGCCTCCAGCACCCCGGCGGAGGGCGAGATGTGCTGGACGGCCTCCTCCAGGGGTGCCAGGAGACGCACGAGGGCGTGGGTGGCGTACGCGCGCGTGGAGACGCCCCGGGAGACGTAGGCGGCCAGGTCCTCGGCGGGCGGGTCGCGCGGCACGAAGCGCGGGCCGTGCGGAGGCCTGGGCGTGATGCGGTCCACGCGGAACGTGCGCCAGTCGTCGCGGTCGAGGTCCCAGGCGACCAGGTACCAGCGGCGTTCGGTGCACACCAGGCGGTGCGGTTCGGCACTGCGGCGGGTGGGGGTGCCGTCGTGGCCTCGGTATGCGAAGCGCAGCCGTTCGGCGTCCCGGCACAGGTGGGCGAGTTCGGTGAGCACGGCCGGGTCGACCGAGGAGGGCAGCGTGCTGCGCAGCATCGGCACGGTGACGGCGTTCAGGGCGCCCACCCGACGCCGCAGCCGGTTCGGCAGCACCTGCTCCAGCTTGGCGAGGGCGCGAACCGAGGTCTCGCCGATGCCGTCGATGCCCTGTCCGGCGGCGGTGCGCAGTCCGACCGCCACGGCGACGGCTTCGTCGTCGTCCAGGAGCAACGGCGGCAGTTCGGCTCCGGCGCCGAGCTGGTAGCCGCCGCCGGTGCCGGGGCTGGCGTTGACCGGGTAGCCGAGTTCGCGCAGCCGGTCGACGTCCCGGCGCAGGGTGCGGGCGCTGACGCCGAGCCGACCGGCCAGGTCGGCGCCGGACCATTCGCGGTGGGCCTGGAGCAGGGACAGCAGACGCAGCAGGCGAGCCGAAGTCTCCAACATGGGGCGAGTCTGCCAGGCCTTGAGGACAGCCACTGTCCTCAAGGCGCGTAGGCCAGTTGCGGGACGGTGAAGCAGGTGCGGTTCATGTCCCCCTGCCCCACCCAGCCCTTGCCGTCCTGCCAGCGGGCCACCGACAGGCAGGTCCTGCTCGTCTTCGGCGGCTCGGGCAGGCGGTCGAAGCGGCCCGCCCCGGCCAACCCCTCCCCCCGCGCCAACGCCGTACCCCGGTGCCCCGCCACCCCGGACCCCCACGCGAGAAGCGCCCCCACCGCCCCGGCCCCCGCGCCCCACACCGCACCCAGCAGCAGGGCCATGCCGAGGTGGCCGTGCAGGTCGATGCCC